>JAYRVK010001222.1:0-7006 GCA_041918555.1 Sandaracinaceae bacterium | reverse complement strand
AGACCGCGAGGAACGCGCCGCGGATCATCGCCTCGTCGGCGGCCTCGAGCTCGGCGCGGGCCGGGTCGTCGAGCTCGAGCGACTCGAGCACCGCCGCGCGCATCGCGGCGATCCGCGCGGGCTCCGGCTGCGCGTCGGCCGCGGCGACGAGCCCGCGCTCGAGGAGGGCGACCATCGCGGCCGTGCGGGTCGGGAGCCGCTCGAGGAGGCGGTACGACTCGATGCGCTGCGCCAGCGCGGGGGGCAGCCGGAGGCCGGTGACGGTGGGGTGCATGAACATGTTCTATGCGCGTTCCACGCGCTCGTCAATCGTCGCTTCGCACCGCGCACCGGTCGCGTCTAACACTGTCGTTGCTTGTCGCTCATTGCCATTAGTTGCCGACGCTGAGGGCGCTTCGATGGTCAGAGCTCCCCGGGGGTCAGGTCTATGGCGACCCCCCTGGAGAGCGGCGCCCTTCGGTCGCTTTTCAACCAACCAACCAGTCACCAAAGATCACCGCCCCGGCGTTCCGGGGCCTTGACTGATTGACGACAAAGTGAGCGGAAAGGACCGCTCTCTGGGCACCTCCCATAGACCTGACCCGGGGGAGGCCTTCGCGATCGCGGCGCGCCTCCGGATACGTGGGCCCGAGCAGCGCGACGGCCGACTCGATCACGGCGTGTAGGCTGTGCAGGCTGTGCAGCCTCCCTCGGGTTCGCCTCACGCGTGCATGCGTGCGCGCGCGCGTGCGCGCGTACACGAGGGGAACCGGGGACTGCCTGCACAGGCTACACAGGCTGCACAGCAGGGCGGTCACCAGCGGTCCCCGTCGCTGGCGAAGTCGTCGGGCTCGTCGGTCACGAGGCCGAGCCCCTCGTAGAACCGGCCGCCCCCTGAGCGCCCGCGTTCGATTCCACGCCCGAGGAGCTCGGCCGCGAAGTCGTTGGCCCGCACCGCGCGGCCACCCTGTGACTCGCACCACGACTTGTAGGCGGCGTAGAGCGTCCCGGCCTTCGTGCGCGTCGCGACCCGCACGGTGCACTCCTCGAGGAACTGCGCGATCGTGTCCTCGCTCGCGCGATAGGCCGCGGTCTGACTGGTGACTTGGGCGGGAGGCGCGAGCCCCTGTCTCTGCCAGTCGAGACAGCCGCGCACAAGCCACGCGAGTACACCGGGCGCCTCGTCGCGGCAGATCGTTGCGGTGAGCCCTCGATCCTGCGCCTCCTTGGGGATCACCACCTCGAAGGGGACGAGCTGCACACGCGTCCACAGAGCCGCGTCGGCCGCGTCGGCGCGAGGCTTGTAGTTGCTCAGCATGATGAGCGTGTGCGTCGGCGAGAAGTGGAAGAAGTCTTGACGCATGTAGCGCGCGGTGAGGCGGTCGCCGCCCGTCAAGAGCTTGACCTTCGACGCGTCGAAAGTGGCGCCGCGCTTCGTCTCGTGGACGGTAACGAGTCTTGCGCCGACACAGGACGCAACGTCGGTCGGGTGCGGTTCATGGTGCCCGTTCTGCACGACGAGCGACGAGGGCCCCGGCTTCGCGTACTCGCCGAGGGCGTTCATCACCACCTCGGCGAGCACCGACTTCCCGTTGTCACCGGGTCCCCATAGGACGCCGAGGATCTTCTCGCGTGCGAGGCCGGTCGCGGCGTAGCCGAAGAGTCGCGCGAGGTACGCACGCACATCCGCGCTGGGCTGCACCTCTGCGAGGAAGCGATCGAAGGTTGGACATGTCGCCGAAGCGTCGTAGGCGACGGGCGACCACCGGGTGATGGTGTGCTCGCGCCGGTGCTCCTGGAGCTGTCCGGTGCGGAGATCGATCGTCCCGTTGGCGCAGTTGAGGAGCCAGGGATCCGCGTCCGCTTCCTCGGCGGTGAAGACGATCCCGGGAGTGCTTCGGGCCAGGTCGAGGATCGCGCGGACGCCCCTCGCCGAAGCGGCCGCGTCAGCGCCGGGCGTCTCCTTCACAAGCTGCTTGACGGCCTCCCGCGCGGTCTCGCGCTGGTCTCGCGCGAAGCGCGCTCCAGTCCACGCGAACCAGCCCCCGAGGGCGGCGCAGTAGCGCAGGTCGGTCGCGTGTCGTTGCACGAGCAAGTCGGCGAGCGCGAGCTCGGTCTGGCTCGGCTGGTCCTTCTGGCTCGGCTGGTCCTTCTTCGCCTTCTTCGCCTTCTTCGGTTGCTTCAGCGGCGGATGCACGACGCGACCCGAGAGGGGGACCTCGAGGCCGAGCTCCGCGCGGTCGTCGTGCGGCAGGTCCGGTGCAACTTGGTTTTCGTCATGCGGCATGGGGCGAGGCCTCCGAGGACGGGACGACGCACGGGGCGCCGCTCTCGTCGGTCGTGAGCTGGTGTCCGGGGCGGAGCTCGATCGCGACGGCGCCGGCGCGCCAGCGCTCCTCGAGCGAGCGGAGGATCCGCGTGGCGTACTCGGCGCCGGCGCGGTCGGGATCGGTGGCGAGGTAGACCGTGCAGCCGTCGGAGAGCTGCTCGGCGAGCGGCGCCGCGCCCGGCCACGAGCCAGCGCGCACCGCGATCACCGCGACGTCGAGCGCGTCGACGGGGATCCGCGTCGCGATCGCGAGGAACTTGATCTCGCCCTCGGTGATCACGAGGCGACGCAAGCCCGGCGCCTCGCCGCGAACGAAGCTCAGCGCGCGCGGGCAGAGCATCACCAGCCCACGCGTCGCGAAGCCCGCCGGGACGATCGACTTGCGCGCCCTCGAGCGCGTGATCGCGCGTGCGAGGAGCGAGCGACCGATGCCGCGGTGATCGCGGAGCGGCACGAGCAGCCGGTGCCCGGACGCGGTCCACGTCGTGCGCCCGCACCAAGCCCAGTCCGGGAGCCACTCCTCGCCCGGCGCGGCCCGCGCGAGCTCGAGGGCGTCGACGCGCTCGGGGTCGATGCCGCGGAGGCGGAGGTACGCCGCGACCTCCGGACCGCGACAGACCGGCGAGCTCATCTCCCAGAGCTGCACCACGGCATCGCGTGGCGGGAACGTGCGCGGCGCCGAGGGCGGAGGGGTCGCCGCGGGGATCGCCTCGAGGTCGGCCCCGACGTCGCGTGCCAGGCGCTCGCACGCCGCGCGGAAGTCGAGGCCCTCGAGGCGCATCACGAACTCGACGGCGTCGCCGTGCGCCTGGCAGCCGAAACAGTGGAACCGATCCGCCCAGACGTGGAAGGACGGCGTGCGCTCGCCGTGGAGCGGGCAACATCCCTTGACACTCCCGGCTCCGGCGCGCCGGAGCTCGAGGCCCGCGGCCGCGGCGATCCGCCGGAGGTCCACCCGCGCCTTCAGCGCCTCGACGTCGATCGTCACGCGCAGACCTCCCCATCGAGCACCGCGTCCGCGGCGCTCACGCGTCGCCGCCCGGGCTCGTGATCGCGATCGGCGCGCCGGGCCGGGACAGGGCGACGAGCACGGGCCCGAGGACGTCGTCGAGCACGATCACCGGGGCCGCCTCGGGGTCCTCGACCACCACGGCCCAGAGCCCCGGATGGCCGGGCGCGGTGCGCTCCATGATCGCGAGGACCTCGCCGAGCAGATCGGCGTCGACCGGGAGCACGCCGGTCGGCTCGATCCGCGAGACCGCCTCCCCCTCATGCCGAACGATCAGCGTGGACCGCCGCGGGAGGCGCCGGAGCGCGGCCGCGGGGATCGCCGCGGCGACCAGGTCGACGAGGGCGCGCCGCCGCGCGAGGCACTCGGGACAGCGGCCGCAGCCGCGGCCGCGGCTGCGGACTCGGGAGGGCGGGGAGGCGCGGCCGCGAGCTCGACGCCGGCGACGGATGCGCTTCATCGCGGTCCCTCGCCGTCAACGTGTCGTGCGGGCACGACGGACGACGTGCTGTCCGTCGTGCTCGTGGATTGGCGCGCGGCGCGCCGAGGGCGTAGGCTACTCATGCTGGTTCGTCCTCGCGGCCGGCGGTCCCCCCGGGCCGCCGGCCGCTGCTACATCAGGCGGGCGACGAGACCTGAGCGAGCACGAGCTCGTGCTCGCCCAGGCCGAGGAAGGCGGCGAGGTCGCGACGATGGACGAGCCGGCGCCGGCCCGGTCTCCGCGAGGCGAGCTTGGCGGACGCGATCCAGTCGCGGACCGTGCTCATCGGCGCACGCGAGAGGATGCACACCTCCTCGAGGGTCAGCAGGACGGGGACGCTCGCTTCGGGGGGAGGCGCCACCGGCGAGGCCCGGCGGGATCGGATCGGCTTCGGGGTCGTGGTTTCTGCGCTCATGCCCGAGCATCCTAGCGACGGACACTCACGGACGCCTTTGTTATCAATGGCAGGATCCAATGATAACAATTAGCGGTTCAAACGTGGATCCCCCCGGAGGGAGCACGCTGGTAGCCGTGCGTAGCTGTCGGTAGTCGCTTGACGTTGCCGGTAGCCGTGGCATGCTCGGGACCATGAGCCGCTCCGGCCGCGTCCACTCCGAGCGCCTACAGCCGCCGATCGGCTTGCGCGTGGACGAGGCGATGCGCGAGGAGCTCGACGCGGCCCAAGCAGCGTTCGAGCTGCTCGGAATCCGGATGTCGCTCGCCGAGGTCGCGCGGTCGGCCGTCGCGCGCGGGCTGCCGGTCTTGCTCGAAGAAGTGGCGCGGATGCGCGCGGCCGTGCCCGAGGCGGCGCGCCACGCGCGCGCGCTCGAGCGGGTGATGGGCACGCGTGCCGGCGGGCGCCGGGGGACGAGGGCAGACGCAGTCCGCCTCGGGATGGACGTGGCCCTGACGGATCTGCTCGGCCGACACCCCGACGTCTTATCGAGGCTCCGGGCGATCCGCGACACGGGCGGCCAGGTCGCCCTCGAGGAGGCCATCGAAAGCGCCTTCGTCGCCGCGTACGGGCCCGATCCCGGTGTCGCGCCCCCGACGAACCCCAAGACGAAGAAGCCCGCGCCCGCGACGAAGAAGCCGAGGGGCCGCCCATGAGCCGCACGAACAAGACCGGCGTGCGCGGGCTCTACCGCGGCCCCGATGGCGCGTTCCAGATCGATCTGCGCTGGCGCGACGCTGCGAGCGGCGAGCCGCGGCGCTACCGCGAGAAGCTGCCGGTGACGATGCGTGCGCCGGCCGCGAAGGCGCGCGCGAAGGCGATCCTCGAGGGCGCCCTCGACGGTACGTTCGACCCCGACCGGGAGGCACCGATCGCGCTGCGCGCCGCGTTCGACCGCTACCTCGCGGCGTGCGAGCTCGCCGGCCTGCGCTCCACGCGCTCGCGGCGGACGCACGCGGCGGCGATCTGCGCCTTCTTCGGCGAGGGCGCGCCGCTCGAGGAGGTCGCCGCGTTCGACGCGGAGCGCCTCAAGGCGAGCCTGCGGGCCGGCCGCTCCCCTGCGACCGTGAACCGGCACCTCGGCACGCTCAAGGCGTTCGCGCGCTGGGCACAGCGCGAGGGCGTGCTCACGCGCGGCCGCGCCGCGGAGCTGCGCGACGTGCGCCTACTGCGAGAGCCCGAGGGCCGCGTGCGCTGGCTCTCGCCGGACGAGCTCGCCGCGGTGGCGCGCCTCGACGGCTGGCTCCGGCCGATCGTCGACGCGATCCTCGCGACCGGCGCGCGGCGCACGGAGATCACCGCGCTTCGCTGGCGCGACGTGGACCTCGCGCACGGCGAGCTCGTGCTCAGGCACACGAAGAACCGCAAGACCCGCCACGTCCCGATCGCCGCGCCGCTGCGCGCGGTGCTCACTGCCCTACCCCGCGGCGCGCCGGACGACTACGTGTTCGCGGTGCCGAGCCGGGCCTCGAAGCGCGCGCCCGAGACCCTCCGGCGCTCCGACGCGGAGCGGCGCGGCGACGTGGTGACGATCGCGTGGCGACGGTTCTGCCAGGCGCAGGGGCTCGCGGACCTCCGCGTGCATGACCTTCGGCACCACGCGGCGACGATGATCCGGCGCGCCGGCTACGGGCTCGACGTGGTTGCCGCGGTCCTTGGGCACGGCGACGTGAGGGTCAGCGCGCGGTATGCGCACCTCGGCCGGTCGGAGCTCGCGGCGGCGACGGAGGCCGCCGGAGCCTCGATCGTTGCCCGTCCTTTGCCCACCGGCCGATCGCGGAAGTCTCGCAACCATGCGTAAGCAGACGGAGAGTGACGATAGCTATGGAAGCTTGCAAAACCTCCATTCACCGGTTCGACTCCGGTCGGCGCCTTCGGTCGTTCCCATGCGCTCGCGAACGCTTCTCCTGGTCCTCGCGTTGGCCGCGCCGACCGCGGCCTGCGACGGAGACGGGGGCGGCGACGCGGGGATGGACGCGGGAGACGACGCGGCCACGGACGCCGCGCGGACCGACGCGCCGCCGGCGATGTGCGAGCCGGCGTGCGACCCCGCGCTGCGCTGCTGCGAGACGAGCGGAGCCAACGCGTGCTTCGATCTGCGCAACGATCCGAGCCACTGCGGGGAGTGCGACATCGACTGCGTCGCCGAGAACCGAGGTGACGGCTGCTCCGCGAGCGCCTGCACCTGCGGCGCGGCGCCGCTCGGGTGCAGCGGGATGCGCGAGGACTTCTGCTGTCCACCCCGGACGCCGGACGGCGAGCGGTACTGCGCGAACCTCTCGACCGGCGTGACCGACTGCGGCGAGTGCGGCCGCGCTTGCGACGCCCGGCGCGCCGATCGGTGCGACGGCGGCGAGTGCCGCTGCGGCGCGGACCGAGACCCCTGCGCGGGCACCGCCGACTCCGTCTGCTGCCAGGTGGGCGCCGACATCGGGTGCGTCGACACCACGAGCGACCTCTTCAACTGCGGAGGCTGCAACAACCTCTGCCCGAGCGGCGAGCGATGCGAGGAGAGCACGTGCACGTCGGGGGCGGCGTGCCCGGGTGGCTGCGCGCCGGACGAGACCTGCTGCGACGGCACGTGCTGCAGCCGGCGTGCGTGCATGACCGGGACGTGCGGCCTCCCCCGCACCGACGGGGGCGTGCCGGACGCGGGCGCGCCCGACGCGGGCTAGAAGTGGTCCACGCGGCCGCGATCGTGGCGGCAGCCGTGCGTCGAGACCCGCCCGCCGCCCGTCGATCGCACGTCGCCTT
>JAYRVK010001221.1:0-37277 GCA_041918555.1 Sandaracinaceae bacterium | reverse complement strand
CGGATCGCCGACGCCGGCGAGGTCAACGCGCGGGCGGCGCCGCGCTCGGCGGCGAGGGCGGGGTGCTCGGCCGCCGCGCGCGCGTGCGCGGCACGGGGCGCGCGGGCTCGGGGTTGGGTGGCGCCGGCGCCGCGCGCAGCTCGCGGAGCGCCTCCGCCGCCGCCCGCGCGTTGACCTCGCCGGCGTCGGCGATCCGGCGCGCGACCTCGAGCACCTCGTGCTCCTCGGCGCCCGCCTCGACCGCGACGTTGCGCGCGTGGAGCCGCATGTGCCCCTTCTGGATCCCCTCCGCGGCGAGCGCGCGCAGCGCGCCGAGGTTCTGCGCGAGGCCGACCGCGGCGCAGAGCTGCGCCACCTCGTCCGCGCGCTCGACCTTCGCGATCCGCCGCGCGACCTCGACGACGGGGTGCGAGCGCACGACGCCGCCGACGGTGCCCACCGCGAGCGGGATCGTCATCCGACCGACGAGCGCGCCGTGCTCCGCGCGCCACGTCGCCATCGCGGTGTAGCGCCCGCTCGCCGCGGCGAAGGCGTGCGCGCCGGCCTCGACCGCGCGCCAGTCCTGACCGAGCGCGATGAGCGTGGCGTCGACGCCGTTCATGATCCCCTTGTTGTGCGTGCACGCGCGGTAGGGATCGCGCTCCGCGAAGACGCTCGCCTCCTCGATCCGGCGCGCGAGCTCCTCGCCGCTCCCCGCGCCCTTGCCCTCGAGCTCGGCGTAGGGGACGCGCCCGATCACGGTCACCGTCCGCTCGTCGGTGAGGTTCGAGAGGATGCGCAGCGCGACGCGCCCGCCGCTCAGCTCCGCGACGCGGGGCGCGAGTCGCTCGCACATCGAGTTGACGGCGTTCGCGCCCATCGCGTCGCGCACGTCGACCGCGAGGTGGACGACGAGCATGTCGCCGCACGGATCCTCGGGCGCGACGCGAGGCAGCCGCCGCACGCGCAGCCCGCGCGCGCCGCCGCCGGCCTCGACGAGGCGCGGGTGGCCGGCGCTCGCGAGCGCCAGGAGCTCGGGCTCGGCGCGGAGGATCTCCCGCTCGGCCGCGCTCGCGTCGGGGACCTCGAGCACCTGGATCTGCCCGATCACGATCGGAGCGCTGCACGAGGCCTCGATCCCGTCGCCCTCGCGCAGGAGCTTCGCCGCGTAGCTGCACGCCGCGATCACGCTGGGCTCCTCGACGACCATCGGCGCGAGCACGTCGCGGCCGTTGATGCGGAGGTTCACGCACACCCCGAACGGGAGCCCGAACACGCCGAGCGCGTTCTCGATCATCCGCTCGGCCTGCGGCTCCTCGAGGCCCGCGTGCGGCGCCAGCCGCGCCAGCTCGTCTGCGTGGAGGTCGCACACCTCGCCGATCCGCGCGCGCCGCTCGGGCATGCTCAGCCGGTAGAAGCGGGAGATGCAGCTGCAGCTCGTCACCGTTCCGTGCCCTCCACGTCGCCGCTCGGCCCAGGTCCCGCGCTCGCGCAGGGGGCGACGCTAGCCCACGCGGTGGAAGGGGTCCAGGCGATTTCCGCGCTGCGAACTTCGTTCATGAACCCAGTTCACAAAGGTTTCATAGGGGTGAACTTCGTTTCACGGTTCGCGTTGACAGCCGCGCCCCGGCGGATCACCGTCCGCGCGTGTCTGGCTGGGCCAGCGAGGTCGGGGCGGGCGTCGAGCGGCGCCTCGTCGAGCACTTCACCGAGGAGCGCGCGCGCCTGATCGCGATCGCGCCCGAGGGCGCGATCCTGCACGGCGCGGTCGAGGCGCTGACGACTCGCGGCGGCAAGCGCCTGCGCCCGGCGCTGCTCTACGCGGCGTATCGCTCGGTGCGACCCGGGGGCGGGCTCGGCGACGTGATCGACGCGTGCGCGGGGCTCGAGGTGCTGCAGACGTACCTGTTGATCCACGACGACTGGATGGACGGAGACGACGAGCGCCGCGGCGGTCCGTCCGCGCACGCCGCGCTCCGCGCCCGCTTCGCGCCGCATCTCGCGGACTCCCTCGCCATCCTCGCGGGGAACCTCGCGTGCGCGTGGAGCTGGCGCCTCTTCGGGAGCGACCCGCGCGTGCGCGAGGTGGTCCTGCGGATGCACGAGGAGGTGCTCGTCGGCCAGGCGCTCGATCTCATGGCGGTCGAGGACGTCGCGCGCATGCACCGCCTCAAGACCGGGAGCTACACGCTGCGCGGCCCCATGGCGCTCGGCGCGGTGCTCGGCGGCGCGAGCGACGCGGCGCTCGCGGCGCTCGACGCGCTCGCGGTCCCGCTCGGCGAGGCCTTCCAGCTCCGCGACGACCTGCTCGGCACGTACGGCGATCCGCGCGACACCGGCAAGCCGGCGGGGAACGACCTGCGCGCGGGCAAGCGCACCGCGCTCGTCCTCGCCGCGCAGAAGAGCGGCGCGCCCCTCGCGGAGCTCGACGCGGTGCTCGGCGTCGCGGACGCGCCCGACGCCGCGATCGACGCCGCGCGCGCGCTCCTCACGCGCGTCGGCGCGCGGCGCGCGGTGGAGCAGCGGCTCGACGCGCTCCTCGCGGAGGCCCGCGCGATCCTCGCGAAGGCGCCGCTCGAGGATCCCGGCCGCGCGATGCTCGGCGAACTGGCCGATCGCCTCGCCTATCGCGCCGCCTGAGCGTCATCCCACCTTCGGGAACAGCAGCTGGAGCGGCACCGCGAGGCGCGCGCCCCACGCGGGCGCGGCGTGGGGCTGGCCGGGGAACGCGAGCACGTGGAGGTCGTCGCCGAGCACGTAGCCGTGCTCGACGATCGCCCGCAGCATCGCGCGCGTGTGGTGCTGCCCGTCGCGCAGGCTCGCGTCCTCGGCGAACGGTGAGGAGGTGGCGCCGGAGTCGAGGTAGATCAGCGGGCGCGGCTCGGGGCACGGGCTCGACTGGACGTCGTGGACGAGCCAGCGCGAGGCCCACCAGAACGAGCTGGAGAAGCAGATCGCATTGCCGAACACGTCGGGCCGGCGCCACACCGCGAAGAGCGAGAAGAGGCCGCCCATCGACGCGCCGAGGATCGCGCGCTCGCCGTGCTCGGGGAGCGGGCGCAGCTCGTCGTCGACGAGCGGCACGAGCACCTCGCTCAGCGTCTCGAGGAACTCGCGCGCGCGCCCGCCGCCGTGCTGCGGGTCGGGGACCGGGCCGAGCCGATCGAGGCGCTCGTGCGAGGTCTCGACCGCGACCACGATGAGCTCCTC
The DNA here is from genome assembly GCA_041918555.1 of Sandaracinaceae bacterium. Lineage (GTDB taxonomy): Bacteria > Myxococcota_A > Polyangia > Polyangiales > Sandaracinaceae > JACKEC01. The sequence goes on along the minus strand of JAYRVK010001221.1, from coordinate 34,088 downwards.
GATCACGCCGAGCGCCCACAGCTCGTCGAGGACGTGGTCGATCTCCCAGATTCCGTAGGGATCCTGGCCGTCGGAGAACAGGGCCTGTCCGTCGAGGCAATAGAGCGTCGGGTAGCGCGTGCTCGGGTGCTCGTCGTAGCCGGGGGGGAGGAAGTAGCGGATCTTGAGCGGCGAGGCGCCCTCCACGGGGACCTCGCGCCACGCGCCGAGGCGCCCGGACTCGTGATCGAACGACGGCGCGACCTCGACCACGTCGCGCGCGCCGAGGATCAGGTTGCGTCCGAAGGCCCAGCGGCCGTCCTCGCGGATGGGCTTCACCTCGACGGTGCCGCCGCCCGTGACGGGGACGCGGAAGACGCTCACGTCGCCGTCGACGCTGACCGGCTCGACGTCGCGCTCCCAGTCGAGCGGGGGCGTGCTCCCGCGCAGGAGCACGCGCCCGCGCGCCGCGGGGTAGCGCACCACGACGGTCGCGAGCTCGAGGGTCGGCCGCCCGGGCCGCGGCGGGATGACGCTCCTGCGCACGAGACGGCGAGCGTACCCCCGGCGCGGCCTGCGCCGGGGACTTCTCGACTCGACCGCCTACCGTCGCCGGCGGATCCCGAACAACACCGCGCCGAGCGCGAGGAGCATCCCACCGAGCGGGAGCTCGCTCGGCGCCGCGGTGCGGCAGCTGCAGCCGCCGTCCATCATATCCATGCCCGCGTCCACGCCGCCGCCCGCGTCCGTGCCGGCCGACCCGGCGTCGGTGCCGGCCCCGCCCGCGTCCGTGCCGGCCCCGCCCGCGTCGTCGCCCGTGGAGCCCGCGTCCTCGTCGGGAACGCCGGCGTCCGTCTCGCCGCAGCCCGGGATCGGGTCGAACGTGCAGACCGCGGTGACCGCGTCGCATCCGTCGGTCGTGCACTCGTCGCCGTCGTCGCAGTCGGCGTCGACGAGGCAGCAGCCCGCGAGGGCCTCGTGTGAGCACGTCATGCCCGCCGCGTCGCAGGTGTCGCGGGTACACGTGTTGGCGTCGTCGCACTCGCCATCGGAGGTGCAGCACCCGGCGACCGCGTCGTTCGTGCACGCGCCCGTCGTCGCGTCGCAGGCGTCGGTGGTGCACGCGTCGGTGTCGTCGCACTCCGCGTCGGTCGCGCAGCAGCCGGGGACCGGGCTGCGCGTGCAGCGGTTGGTCGCCGCGTCGCAGGCGTCCGCGGTGCACGCGTTGCCGTCGTCGCACTCGGCGTCGGCCTCGCAGCAGCCGTCGATCGGCGCCGCGCTGCAGGTCCCGCCCGGGCCCGAGCATACGTCCGCGCTGCACACGTCGCCGTCGTCGCAGTCGCCGTCCACGTTGCAGCACCCGGCGACCGGGCTCGACGCGCAGCCGCCCGGCTCCGCGCACGCGTCGGCGGTGCAGGCGTTGGCGTCGTCGCAGTCGAGGGCGGTGCCCGCGGCGCACGCGCCGCTCGTGCACTCCTCGTCGCCGTTGCAGACCGCGCCGTCTCCGCACGCGGTGCCGTCGGCGACGAACCCGTCGCTCGGGCAGCCGGCGGAGGCGCCGCTGCACGCCTCGGCGACGTCGCACGCGCCGCTCGCGGCGCGGCACGCCGTCATCGCGGGCGCGAACGCGTCGGCGGGGCACGAGGTGCGGGCGCCGTCGCACACCTCGGCGACGTCGCAGTCGCCCGCGGACGCGCGGCACGGCGTGCCCGCCGGCGCGAACCTCAGCGCGCAGGTCACGCCGAGCCCGTCGCAGAAGTGATCCGGATCGCAGGCGCCGCTCGCGGCCTGGCACAGGAACGAGGTCGGGCGCACGCCGTCGCCTGGGCAGGCCGCGCGCGTGCCGTTGCAGGTCTCGGCCACGTCGCAGGGGCCGGCGGCCGGCCGGCAGACCGTCGTGCCGGGCTCGAACGCGTTCGCCGGGCACGCGGTCCCCGAGCCCGTGCAGAATTCGGCGGGGTCGCAGACCCCGGCCGACGCGCGGCACTCGGTGCTCGACGGCGCGAGGGCGTCGGCCGGGCACGTGGCCGACGCGCCGGTGCAGGACTCCGCGACGTCGCAGACGCCCGCGCCGGCGCGGCACTCGGTGCTCGCTGCGACGAACCCGCAGAGCGCGGTGCAGCACGAGCCGGCGGTGCCCATGTCGGCCTGGTCGCACTGCTCGCCGGAGTCGACGACGCCGTTGCCGCAGACCGACACGCGGAGGTTGTCGATCGCGAGCTCGTCGCGATTGCCGGAACCCCCAGCGTCTTGCGTGGAGATCCGAATCTCGAACGCCGCGCCCGCCGCTACCGTCACGGGAACCGTGGCGGAGACCGGGCTTCCGACCCAGGCCGCTCCGGTCGCCGCTCCCGGCGTGGAACCGCTGGAGACGATCTGCGTGGTCGTCCCGTCGAGGACCGCCACCTCGTAGGATTGGCTCCGGGCCTGGTCGTTGAAGACCCAGAGATCGGCGCTGACCGTCACCGCGGTGAGGGCCACGCCCGTGGAGTTCGTCAGCCGGACGAACAGCCTGCCCGGTTGGAAGTCGGATCCCGTCGGCTGCACTCCGAACGCGGGGTTCGTGGTGGACACGGTGAACGCGTAGACGCCCCCGGTGGTCACCCCGCCGGCCGAAGCGCCGCGCGCGAAGTCGCCCGCGGTCTCGGTGTCGCCGTAGGCCATGCTCCCGCCGCTGTCGGAGGTTCCGTCGATCCGGTACACGTCCGAGTCGAACTGCCCTGCCGTAGGCGACGGCGCGAAGCCGGCCCCCGTGAACGAGCTGAAGTTCTCGAAGAACGGCAGCTGCGCCGACGCGGGCGTGGCGAGGCCGAGGAGCGAGACGCACGCGAGGAGACCGAGGCGAGTGGCGTTCATGAGGGCCGACACTAGCAGCGCCTCGCGGCGGAGGCGTGACGGAAGGCACGCGTCGCACGCCAATCTCCAGTCGGCGACGTCACACCCCCGTGCGCGGCGCGAGCCCGGCCGCGCGGTACACGGCGTCGATCACCGCCATGTTCTTCACCCCGTCCTCGCCGTCGGTCGGGATCGGCGCGCCCTCGCGCACCGCCGCGAGGAATGCGCGGTGCTGGCGCGTGTACGTCGGCTCGCCGGGCACGCGCTCGCGCGCGACAGCAGCGACGCGCGCAGCCGCCCAGCGGCGCCGTTCGGGAAGCGGAGCTCCGCCTCCGCCGCGCGATCGACCTCCGGACGACGCAACTTCACTTGCGATGATACGACCTCGGGCTCCATGCCCGAGAGTGGGGCCCTCAGCCGATGCGGCGGCGCCGCCACGCGAGCAGGCCGAGCGCGAGCAGCGGCAGCGCGCCGCCCGAGCCCGCGCCGACCGCGCCCACGCTGCACCCGAGGCGGTTCGTCGAGTCCACCCACCCGCCGCTCGACATGATCGTGACCGCCGCGGCGAGGTCCTCGTGGCGCGCCTCGACGTCGACGATCACCCCCGGCGCGTAGCTGTAGCGGTAGAGATCGCCCAGGCCCGGCTCCGTCGTGCCGTTGACGTCCCACGTGTACTCGACGCCGTAGATGGGCGTTCCGTCCGAAGCATAGGCCTGCGCGTACACCACGAGCGCGTCCCCGCGGTCCGCGTCGCTCTCGTCCATCCCGTGGAGCTCCACGCGATCGATCGCGGCCTCCTCCACGCCGATCACGGTGATCGTGCGCACCGCGACCCCGTTCGCGAGCAGCGTGACGGAGTGCTCCCCCGGCGCCTCGACGTGGAACGTGACCCACTCGCGATCCTCGAAGAGGTAGGTCTGGCGCGGCTCGGCCACGACGCCGGGATCGCTCTCGGTGCTCAGGGCGCCGTTGCCCGAGAGCGCGTCGCCGCCCGCCGACCACTCGACGAGGAAGGTCCCCGAGCCGCCGACGAGCACCTGGATCGTGTCAAAGGTCTCCGGCTGCAGCTCGGGGCGCCCGACGATGATCGGGCCGTGCGCGAGCAGCTCCGCGCGGTCGGCCGCGACGACCTCGACCGCCGAGCGGTGCACCTCCTCGCCGGTCTCGTCGTTCAACAGCAAGTCGACTTGACCCGCGCCGTTGGCCCGCACGCGCGCGTGTCCGTCGCCGACCTGCTCCACCACGCCGATGACCGCGGGGTCCGAGGTGGCGATGGTCCAGCCGACCTCCTCGTCCTCGTCGACACCGATCGACCACACCGAGAAGCTCGCGCCCGCGACGTACGGGCTGTGCAGCTGATCGCTCGGGCCGAGCAGCTGGAAGAAGTCCCACTCGAAGTCGATCCCGTCGGCGAGGCGCGGGGCCTGGCAGCCGGCGAGGGGGACCGCGAGCGCGAAGAGGGCGACGGGGAGGAGGCGAGGTGAAGTCGTCATGCCCGGCACTCTGGCAAGAACCGGGCACGTGCGAAAACCGGCGAGCCGCGCGCGGTGAGCGAGGCAGCGTGAATGGGGCTCACGCTCCGTGGCACAGCCGGCCCTCCTCTCGGTAGCATGTCCGGCATGCGTCGACGGCCCGCCTTGCTTCTCTTGCTCGCCCTCGCGGCCTCGTGCGATGAGCCGGGCCCGCCGCCCGACGCCGCGGCCGGCACCGACGCGGGCCCGCCGCTCCCGCCGCCGCCCGAGGCGTTCGCGGCCGTCGCGCTCGACGGCCACTACCGCGTCCCGGGGCTGAGCGCGCCCGCGCACGTGGTGCGGACGGATCACTTCGTACCCCATGTGTATGCCGCAAGTCGTCTAGACGCCTACCGCGTGCTCGGCTTCGTGCTCGGGCGTGACCGGTACTTTCAGCTGGACATCGTCGCGCGGCTCTCGCAGGGCCTCGTCAGCCAGGCGCTCGGGGACGTGGGGCTCGCGAGCGACATCGAGAACCGGATGACGGGCGCGGATCTCCTCACGCAGATCTACGTCGACGCGCTCTCGCCCGAGGAGGCCGCCGACGTCGACGCGTTCGCCGCGGGCGTCAACGCGTACGTCGACGCGGTCCGCGCCCGCCAGCTCCCCGCGCCCAAGGAGTACGAGCTCGCGTTCGGCCTCCTCGGGGCGCGGAACGCGGGCGAGGTCATGCGCTACTGGACGCGCCGCGACGTGATGGCGCTCGCCGCGACGATGACCTTCCAGACGGGCTTCGAGACCCGCGGCCCCGGCCTCGCGCGCGCGCTCGCGCGGATCGAGACGCACTTCACGGGCGCGGTGAACCGGGACCTACGCATGGCGGGGCTGCGCGACATCGCGGACCGCTGGGCCCCGGCGCGGCCGAGCGCGTCGGCGAACGGCTGGGGCATCGACACCGCGGGCCGGACGAGCGCGCCGTTCGTGGCGCCGCGCCGCGGCGTGCGCGCGGTCGGCCCGCTCCGCGTCGAGACCGGCGCGCTCGACCGCGCGGTGCGCCGCCTCGAGCGCCTCGACGCGCGCTGGCACCCCGCGGATCTCGAGGGCTGGGGCTCGAACGTGTGGGCGGTGATGGGGGCCGCGACGAGCGACGGGCGCGCGCTCCTCGCGGGCGACGGACACCTCCAGCTCTCCATCCCCTCGCTCATGTGGGAGTACGGGCTCGACACCGAGCTGCTCGGCGACGCCGACCCGATCACCGTCGTGGGCGTCACGCTGATCGGCGCGCCCGGGATCGCGACGGGCACGAACGGTCGCGTCGCGTGGGGCGGCACCAACTTCGTCACCGACGTGACCGACTGGTACGCGGAGGAGCTCCTCCTCGACGCGGAGGGCGCGCCCCGCGCCTCGCGCTTCGGCGGCGAGGAGCGGCCGCTCACGCGCATCGACGAGACGTACGAGATCGCCGACGTGCCCGCGCTCGACAGCCCGGGGCGCACGCTCGTGCTCCCGCGCTGGGTCACCTTCGACGGCCGCATGATCACCTCGATCGAGGGCCGCGCGGCGAGCGAGGACGAGGTGCTCGGGCCCGGGGAGACGCTCGTGAACCTGATGGGCGACTGGGTCGTCCCCGGCGACGAGGACGGCGACGGGGTCGTGACCGCGCTGAGCTTCTACTACGCGCCGTTCGACGGCGGCAGCCTGCTGCGCGCGGTCGCCGGCTTCGAGCGCGCGGACGACGTGGAGGAGTGGCGCCAGGCGATGCGCCACGTGATCGGCTTCGGCCTGAATTTCGCGGCGGCGGATCGCGACGGCGGCGTCGCGTACACCGGCTACCACGCGATGCCGTGCCGCACGTACCTGCCGCGCGATCCGGCGACGGGTCGCTTCGAGCTCGACGCGGACCCCTCGCTGATCATCGACGGCACGCGCTACGGGGCGTGGAGCATCCCGCTCGACGCGCAGGGACGTGTCGATGAAGCGGCGGCCGCCGCGGGCGGGCCGACCGCGTGCGCGGTGCCCTTCGACGAGTGGCCGCAGGCGGTCAACCCCGCGCGGCAGTACGTGCACAACGCAAACAACGATCCGGGGGCCATCACCACCGTCGACGGCGATCCCTGGAACGACCCCTACTACCTCGGCGGACCCTGGGATCTCGGCTACCGCGCGTCGCGGATCGCGGCGCGGCTCGAGGCCGCGATCGCGGGGGGCACCGCGAGCATCGCGGAGATGCAGAGCATCCAGGGCGATCACCACAGCAACGTCGGCGAGGACTTCGCGCCCGTGCTGATCGAGGCGATCGGCGCGGCCCGCGACGCCGCGACGGGGTCCCCGGCGCCCGGCACACCCGAGGCGCGGCTCGCCGCGCGCTACGCCGCGCGCGGCGCGCGCCTCGACGAGGTCGAGGGCCGCATCGCGGACTGGCGCGACGACGGGTACCCGACGCCCTCGGGCGTCGACACCTTCTACGACACGAGCACCGAGGACACGCGGCGGCAGTCGGTGGCCACCATGATCTTCGCGGCGTGGATGTCGCGCTACCTCGCGGGCGTGTGGGACGACGAGGGGATCGACGGCGGCGTGAGCCCCGGGCAGGACTGGCGCCTGCGCGCGCTCGATCTCCTCGTGCGCGGCCGCGGCGCCGCGAACCCGCTCGCGCTGCCGTCGCACGACCCCGCGACCGGCGAGTCGGTGTTCTTCGACGTGCTCGGGACCTCCGAGACCGAGAGCAGCCACGAGATCGCGATCCGCGCGCTCGAGGGGACGCTCGACTTCCTCGCCGGGCCGCCCGACGAGGGCGGGGCCTCGGGCGGCTTCGGCACCGAGACGATGGACGAGTGGCGCTGGGGCCTGCGCCATCAGGTGCGCTTCGAGTCGCTCCTCGCGGACTTCATCGGCGACGATCCATCGCTCTCCTTTCTCTTCGACATGTTCGACCTCACGACGGCGCGCCTGCCCCTCGCCGAGGATCTCCCCGCGACCGATCCGCGCGCGGCCCTGACGGTTCCCGCGCCCCGGCGACCAGTACGACGTCGACGCGGCGAACCCCGGCTACGGCGGCACCGGCTTCACGCACCGCAACGGCCCGGTCATGCGCACCGTGATCGCCCTCGGGCCCGACGGCGTCGAGGGCTACAACGCGATCCCCGGCGGCCAGAGCGGCAACCCCGACTCGCCGCACTTCGCGGACCGCGCGCGCGACTGGCTCGCGAACGAGACCACGCCGCTCTACTTCACGCCCGCACAGGTCGCGTCCGGCGCGGTGAGCCGCGAGCTGTTCACGAGCGAGTGACACGGTGAGCGAGCGCGCGATCGCGGGGCTCGCGGCCGCGCTCCTCGTGGCGCTCGGCGGCGGGCTCGCGCTCCGCGCGGTCCTCGACGCGCCGGCGCCCGCGTCGCGCCGAGCACCGACCGAGAGCTCGTGGATCATCCCGCCTGGACGAGAGCAAGTCGCGTTGCAGTGGCTCGCGCCGGCGAGGGAGGCGGGCGTCTCGGGGCGAGCGCTCGCGTCGGTCGCGCTCGAGGGGGGCGAGGTCCGCGTCGCGCTCGAGGGCGGCGGCGCGTTGGTCGCGCGCGCCGAGGGCCGCGTCGCGCCGCGGGCGGTGGTCGCGCTCGAGGGCGTCCCGCCCGACCCCGCGCTGGTCGAGGCCCTCGAGGCGCGCTCCGTCGACGCGCTGTTCGAGCGGCGCGCGGCGCCCGCCGCCGAGCGCCCCGAAGGAGATGCGCGCGGCCGCCTCGGGCTGCTCGGGCCGGCGTCGCGCGCGACCGGGCTCGCGCCCGGGTGGCTCGTCGTCCTCGCGCTCGGCCTCGGCGTGCTCGCCAGCCTCGGGACGCACGCTCGGTATCGCTCGCAAGTCGTCTTGTCGCTCCGCGGGTGGCTCCTCGGTGCCCTCGGGGTCGCGGTCGTCCTGCGCGTCGCGCTCGCGGCCACGCTCCCGCTCGAGACCGACGAGGTGCGCCCGCTGACGAGCGGGATGGCGCTCTTCTCCGAGGATCACGACGCGTGGCTCCACCCGCCGCTCGCGCGCGCGCTCGGCACCGCGTGGGTCGAGCTCGTCGGCTGGAGAGCCGGCGGCGCGCCGCTCCTCCTTCGCGCGCCGTTCGTCCTCGCCTCCGCGCTCGCGCTCGCGTTCCTGAGCGCGGCCGCGCATCGGCACGCGCGCGGCGCGGGCCCGCTCGGGTGGTTTGCGCTCGGGGCGGTCCTCGTCGCGCCGACCTTCGTCTCGGCCAGCGTCCTCGCGCGCCCGTACGCGCTCACGATCCTCCTCGCGAGCGTCGCGCTCTTCGGGCTCGCCACGCGCCGCTTCCCGCTCGCCCTCGCGGCGTGTGGCCTCGCGGTCTGGACCGACGCGATCGGCGGCGCGATGACCGCGCTCGTCGTCGTCGCGTCGCTCGCGCGGCGCGCGCCGCCCTCCCGCGCGGCGCTCGGGATCCTCGCGCTCGCGCTGTTCTCCGCGCCGCTCGTGCCCGGGATCGCGATCGCCGCATCCCATCCGGTCCTCGCCGCGCACTGGGACGCCGCGGTCGCCGCAGGTCAGGCGCCCGAGGCGGGGATGGCCGCAGGCGGGCCGCTCTCCTTCGCGGGGCGCGTCGCCGCGTTCACCGTGGCGGGCGTGGACGTCGGGTGGCTCGGCCTGCCGGCCCTCGCGCTCGCGGGGTGGACCGCGGTCCGAGCCCGGCGGCGGGCCGAGCTCTCGGTCGCGCTCGCGCTGGCGCTGGCGCTGGCCCTCGCGATCGGCCTCACGCGCAGCGTCCGCCCGCGGAACCTCGTGGTCCTCCCGCTCGCGTTCGCGGCCCTCGCGTCCGCCGCGGCGCGGCCGCGCGAGCCTTGACGTGCATGTGCATGCCGAGCATCATGCACGTATGCGTACGACGATCGAGCTCACCGATGCGCAGCGGGCGCGGCTGCTCGAGCTCGCGGGCCGGCGCGGGGTGAAGGGCTTCTCCGCGCTCGTGCAGGAGGCCGTCGACCTCTACCTCGAGGCGCAGGCTCGCCGGACCGAAGAGGTCCGTCTGGCCCTCGCGGCCATCGGCTCGCTCGACGAGAAGGCCGCCGCTGCCCTCCGCGACTCCGTGAAGCGATCTCGAGAGAGCTGGCGATGATCGTCGCCGACACGGACGTCCTCATCGACGCGCTCCGGGGCAAGGGGGCCGCGAATCGGATGAGGATCGAGATCGCGACGGGCACGCTCGCGACCACGACGATCTCGGTGTACGAGCTGGTCTCCGGCGCCCGCACCGACAAGGAGCGGCGGGCGGTCGATGCGTTGCTGGGTGCTCTGACGGCGCTCCCTCTGGACGACCGGGCGGCGAGGGAGGCCGCGGCCATCCGGCGGGAGCTCGCGGCGGCGGGAGCCGCGATCGCCACCGCGGACACCCTGATCGCAGGCATCTGCCGGTCGCGGAACGCGATCCTGCTCACGCGCAACCGCGCGCACTTCGAGCGCGTCCGCGGGCTGTCGCTGGGGACCCTGACCGAGTAGCCGCGGTGCGCGCCTAGCGGCGGCGGCGGAGCCCGATCCCGACCACGAGCCCGAGGATTGCAAGGAACGTTGACGACCCCATGGGCCGCGCGCCGGCCTCGCACGCGCAGCCGCCGCCGCCGATCGCGACGTCGCCCGCGTCGAACGCGTCGGGCGGGCCGCCGTCGCCGGCCGGACCTGCGTCGGGACGCGGCGGGCCCGCGTCCGGGATCGAGTCGGGCGCGTCGGGCGCGAAGGTGACCGTCACGTCGTCGCTCGCGCTGCCGCCGCGGCCGTCGCTCACCCGCAGGCGGAGCCGGACCGCGCGGCGCGCCGCGATCGCCGCGGGCGCCGGGAACGACGGCGTCGCGCTCGACGGATCCGAGAGCGCGAGCGCGGCCACCGGATCGAGGACCTCCCACGCGAACGCGAGCGCGTCGCCGTCGGGGTCCGAGCTCCCGGTCCCGTCGAGCGTGACGAGGTCCCCAGCGGCGACCGCGACATCCTCGCCCGCGTCGGCGCTCGGGGCGCCCGAGCAGTCGTCCTCGTCGGCGACGTGGCTCGGGAAGACCGGCGGGTCCACGCCCGTCAGCACGAGGTCGTCGAGCTCCCAGCCGGGCGTCCCCACGGCGCGGTCCGTGCCGATCCGGAAGCGGAGGCGCACCCGCTGGCCCGCGAGCGCGGTCCCGAAGTCGAGGCGCACGACGTCTTGTCCGGGGAAGGAGTCGTTGCGCCGCGAGTACGCGGGCCGGTGCGCGAGCACGTTCTCGGCCTCGTCGCCGAGCGGGCCGGTGTAGCCCGGGTCGACGTACTCCGAGACGTCCCGCCAGCTCGCGCCGCCGTCGGTGCTCAGCTCGATCACGCCGCCGTCCCAGAGCGTCTCCTCGTCGCCCTCGAAGTCGTACCGGTGATCGAAGCGCACGACGAACGGGATGCCGGGCACCACGTTCACCTCGGGCAGCTCCATCGCGGTGTCGCTCGGCGCGCCGTTCGCCGCCCCGCGCAGCACCCAGTCGTCGTCGCCGAGCACCGAGGGGCCGACCGTCCACGCGCCGACGGTGCCTCCGTCGAGGCTCACCTCGTTCAACCAGCGCGGCTCGATCTCGAAGTCCTCGAGGAGGCTCGTCCCCGGGTCGCGGTCGACCATCACGCGCGCCGTCGCGAAGCTCGTCGCGCACATCGTCGCGCCCGTCACGGTCGCGCGCACGTCCATCGGGCCGCCGCGCAGATCCGTCGCGCCGATCGCGAGCTCCGCCCACACCTCGACCGAGCCGCCGGCCGGCACGTCGGGCAGGGTCTGCTCCGCGTCGCCCACGATCGTCGCGCCGAGGTCGTTGGGCTCGAGCGCGAGCGTCGCGCCCACGAGGTCGACCACGCCGTCGTTGACCACGCGCGCGCGCACCCACGCGGTCTCGCCGACGTCGAGGTAGGCGTCGTCGTCGCAGAGCCGTCGCGCGCCGTCGAAGATCACCTCGACCTCGGCGACGCGCGGGCGCGCGCCGACCTCGAAGTCCTCCATCACGCCGGCGAAGTCGTCCGAGAAGCGCGAGGGAGCGACGGCGCAGGTGCCTGCGCCGCGGCGCGCGAACGCCTCCGCGATGAGGCGCGCGTCCTCGGCGTCGTGCTCGAGGGCGGCCGCGACGATCGCGTCGCGCTGCTCCGTGAAGGTCGGCGCGCGCGGCGCGAGCTGCATCCCGGTCACCACGTACCGGCCGAGCTGGCGCAGCGCGCCCTCGAAGTCGTAGGGCGCGCCCGGCGTCTCGCTCCGCCGGAGCATCGCGACCATCGCCTCGTGCATCATCGTCGCCCAGATCTCGCCCGCGTTGTGGACCTCGGCGTTGGGCAGCGACGTCTCGTCGAGCGGGTGCGTGTCGGGCAGGGGCACCTCGTTCGTGATGTGCCGGAAGGAGAGATCGTTGAGCGCGCGATCGACCGAGTACGGGACCCGGCGCGTGCCGAAGTAGATCGCCTCGCGGCCCTGGTTCGAGTAGCTGCCCGTCGGGTAGGGCGCCTCGAGATCGTCGCCCGCGCGCATGAGCATCATCACGCCGAGGAAGTCACCCCAACCCTCGCTCTCTGCGCCGCACTGGTAGGAGCCGCACGCGACGAGGCGGTGGTGGAGGTAGTGGCCCCACTCGTGCGCGACGACCTGCGTGTCGAGCGAGCTCTCGACCTCGGGCCGCACGTCGCGCCACAGCCGCGCCGTCGCGCCGAGCCTCGCGCGCAGCATCGCGCCGTCGTCGGCGCTCACCATCACCGTCGGGATCCCGACCGTCCCCTCGCCCGTCATGTTGATGCGGACGTCGCCGGGCTCGTCGTTGACGATGATCACCCCCGCGGCGCCCGCCGCCTCGGCGCGCTCGGTCTTCGACACGAAGCTGCAGTCACCGCGGTCCACGAGGAGGATCGCCCCGGCGAGCGGCCCGGGGAGCGCGCTGCAGGCGTCGCCGCGCGGATCGACGCCGTCGTCGGCGAGCGCGAGGGGGCCCGTGACGTCGTAGTCGATCGGCCCGAAGCTCGCGATCCCGATCGGGAAGTCGTCCGCGCCGACCGCGAGGCTCCGAAGCGCGAGCCCGTCCCACCGGAACATCTGCATCCGCGGCGAGTCGCCGTCGGCCGGCGTGCTCATGTTCGCGTTGTTCCGCCGCGTGTAGTCGGACGCCTGCGCGTGCAGCCGATCGCCCTCGAGCCCGCCGCGCCCGAGGTTGTCGGCCTGCGCGTTGCCCGCGACCTCGTCGAAGCCGAGGTCGTACCAGTAGTCGTGGAGCCAGTTGTTCACGAAGAAGAGGTGCGTGATCGCGGCCTGCGTCTGCACGTCGTCGTCGCGCGGCCCGCGCGTGGGATCGAAGGGGTGCGCGAACACCCCGGGCGAAGTCGTCAGCGCGCGGAAGTCTCCGTCGCCGAGCCCGTCCGGCTCCGCGAGGTCCGCGTACGCGTCGACGTTGTTGCCGACGGTCGCGTCGGCGCCGGGCGGCAGCCACGGGTCGGGCGCGCGCACGCCGTCGTGGTTGAGCCCCTCGACCATCACGCGGACCTGATCGACGAAGGACGACGGCGGCAGCTCGACCGGCACGCCCGCGGGGTCCGGCGAGGTGTCGCCGAACGGGCTGTCGTACAGGTGCTCGAGCGGCCGCGCGGGGACGACGTACACGCCGAACTCGTACGCGTCGGCGACGGTGAGCTGCCGCCGCATCAGGAGCCGGCCGACGACGGCCGCGAGTGCGTACGCGTGGAGCTCGCCGTCGGTCCACACCTCGACGTAGTGCGCGGCGACGAGCCCGCGCGGGAGCGGGTAGAAGATGCGCCGCGCGCGCGCGGGTCGATCGAGGCCCCCGCCATCGAGCGTCCAGCGCTGGTGGCCGTCGGGCCCGGTGTGCGACCAGCGCAGCCCCGCGCCCGCGCCGGGCCCGAGGCGATCCTCGAGCGCGCGCGCGACCGCGCTCTCGTGCGTGCGGGCGAAGGTCGCGGCGGCCGGGATCGGGAAGAGCTGTCCGCCGGCCGCGACGAGCGCCCCGTCGGCCGCGAGGAGCAGCGTCACCCGGGTCTCGAAGGCCGGCACGCCGTGGGGGCGCTGCCCGAAGATCACGAGCGCGCCGCCGGACGGCAGGGCGCGCTCGAGGCGCCGCTCGAGGGACGCCTCGAGGTCACGCGCGGAGACACCCCATCCGGGCGCGAGGGCGCGGAGATGATCGAGCGCGCGATCACGCACGCGCCGATGCGCGCGGCTCGCGGGGCGCCGGCCCATCAGGAAGACCGGCACGCCCCGGGCCTCGTCGTGCGCCGTCACCACGAGGCCGGCGGGGACCGGCGCGAGGACGGGGCCCCGCGCCCGCGGCGCCGCGGCGTACGCGTCGAGAGGCTGCGCGCGCCCCGTCGAGGGGATCGCCAGGAGGACGAGCGCCGCGCCGAGCCACCGCGTCACGCGGTGACTCTGCCGAGTCGCCCGCGTGCTGTCCATGCGTGACTCCGCGCGTGGCGCGTGTACCTATTCGGCATGGCGTTCACCGTCCTGTGCCCGACCGACTTCTCCGCGCCCTCGGACCGCGCGCTGGAGTACGCCGTCGCGCTCGCGCGGCCGCACGCCGGCGCCTCGATCCGGCTCCTGCACGTGGACGATCTCCCGACCTACGGGCTCCCCGAGGGGAGCGTGCTCGACGAGCCGGTGCGCGCCGGGTGGCGCGAGGCGCTCGCGGAGCGGGTCGAGCGCTTCGGGGACGGCGTCCCGATCGTGCCCGAGCTCGGCCGCGGGAAGCCCGCCGACGAGATCGTCGCGCACGCGTCGGGCGTGGACCTCGTGGTCATGAGCACCCGCGGACGGAACGCGGTGGCGCGCGCGCTGCTCGGCTCGGTGGCGCACAAGGTCGCCAGGAGCTGTCCCGTGCCGCTCCTCTCGATCGATCCCGGCGCGGCGCTCCGTCCGATCCGCAACGTACTTTGCATGATCGATCTCTCGCCTGGCTCCGCGCGCGCGCTCGAGGAGGCGGCGCGGTGGGCCGAGCGCGCCGGGGCCGGGCTCCACGTGCTGCACGTGTACGAGCTGCCGATGTACACGCTGCCCGACGGGGGGAGCATCTTCGAGGCGGACCTCGCACCGCGCGTGCGCGCGCAGGCGAGCGCGGCGATCGAGGCGCTGCTCGCGGAGCGGCCGACGAGGTCGCCGGTGCGCGTGCACCTCGTCGAGGGTACGCCCGCGGCGGTGGCCGACGCGCTGATCGGAGACGAGGCGATCGATCTCGTCGTCATGGGCACCCACGGCCGCTCGGGAGCGCAACGGTGGTTGCTCGGTAGCGTTGCCGAGCGGATGCTGCGGACCTGTCACGTCCCCGTGATGGTGGTCCGCGACGGAGGTGAGCGATGAGCGAGACGACCCTCGTGGTGGTGGCCCAGCGCGCCCAGGCGCGGTTCTTCGTGCAGGACGGGCCCGGGCAAGGCCTCGAGGAGGTGACCGATCTGGTCCACCCGGAGAGCCGCGCCCACGGGATCGACCTCGAGACCGACCGCCCGGGCCGCGTCCAGAACCGGCAGGGCTCCGTGCGGCACGGGCTGTCGCAGGAGGAGACGCCCAAGGAGCGCGAGGCGGCGAACTTCGCGCGAGAGGTCGCGCGCGCGATCCTCCATCGCCGCACGCACGAGGGCTTCGAGCGCCTCGTGCTCGTGGCGGAGCCGGGCTTCCTCGGCCTGCTCCGCGCCGACCTCGACCCGCCGACCGCGGCGTTGATTCGTGGAGAGGTGCACAAGAACTTGACGCGTGGGACGGTGGAGCAGATCGAGGCCGGCCTCGAGGGGGTGCTCCGCTTCGCGTGACGGGGTGTCAGCTCGCCTTGCTCGCCACGATCGCGCTCGGCGCCGTGCCGGCGCGCGCACAGACCGTCGGCGTCGTCGCCGAGGGCTGCCCCCCGCTCGCGGAGCCGCTCGCGCAGGCGCTCCGGCTCGAGGCCGGGGACGGCTGGCAGGTCGTCGAGGGCGAGGCGGCCCTCGTGGTCCGCGTCGCGCTCGCCGACTGCGCCGCCACGACGTGGACGCTGCGGGTCACCGAGGGCCCGCAGGATCTCGCGGGCCCGGAGTCGATCGACATGACCACGTTCGACCCGGGCACGCGCGCGCGAATCGCCGCGCTGTGGGCCTCGGACCGCCTCGCGCCCCCGGGCGCGGCCCTCGACGATCCCGCCACGGTGTCCGTCCCGGCGCCACCCCCTGCGGCGGCTGCGCCAGCGTCCGAGCCGCCGCCCCCGCCCGTCCCTCGCGCGCCGGCGTACCCGCGGCTCGTCGTCGCGGTGAGCGCGGGCTACGCGTTCTTCCTCGATCCCGTCGAGCTGTCCCAGCACGCCGTCCTCGCGCGCGCCGGGGCCTTCGCGCACGTGCTCGACTGGCTCCTCGTCGGCGGCTCGCTCGAGGGCGGCGCGATCTTCGAGCCGTTCGGGCACGTGCAACCTTTCTTGCGATCGTGCGCCGAGCCCCAGGCGACGTTCGATCTCGACGCGGTGCGGTTCGCGCTCGGTCCCAAGATCTGCCTCAGCGTCTCGCGACACCTCCGCGACACCCGGGATCACTGGGCGAGCGGCGCGGCCTTCGGCGGCCTCGCGCGCGTGACCATGCCGCTGAACGGCGGCCTCGCGATCGTGTTCCGCGTCGACGTCGACGCGTGGGAGCGCGACCTCTTCGTCGAGACGCCGCCGGCGGCCTTCGGGGGTGCGCCGGCGGTCGAGCTCCCCTGGGCCGGGATGATCGGGGCGAGCCTCGAGCTCGAGCTCCGCTGACCATCAGTCGTCGTCGTCGTCGTGATCTTCGCCGGCTCCGGCGAGCTCGCCCGGCGGCGCGGTGCCGCCGCCTACGTGGACGCTCGCCGCCCCGTGCTCGTACACCAGCCGCCCGCCCGCCTCGCCGACCTGGTAGCCGAGCCCGAGCACCACGACCGCCCCGAGCGCCGTCGCCGCCGCGAGCCCGAGGCCCACCTGGGGCTTGGGCACGAGCGCCGCCGCGAGCGCGAGCGCCAGCACGATCCCGCTCGCCGCCACGAAGATCGTGGCGGCCTCCTCGTGCGCCTCCAGCGCCGCCTCGGGGACGACCGCCTCGACGCGCTCCTCGTCGGCCTCCCCCGTCCGCAGGCTCACGATCCCGCTCACGAGGAGCACGCCCTGGAGGGCCGCGGCGAGGATCCAGGCGCGGCGCGGGAGCCACTCGCGCCACCACGCCAGGACGAGCCCGGCCGAGACGAGCGGCATGAGCACCGCGAGCGCGATGGGGAGGTGGACGACCTTGGGATGGAAGAGCAGCTGTTCCACGGAGACCTCGCTTTCGACGCGGAGACCTTCGTCACGTCGTCCCCCGGAGGCCATCCGCCAGGTGTGATAGCCCTCGGAAGCATGGAGATTCCCGGGCCCCCTTCGACGAATGACGGACGCGAGGGCCGGCTCGCGGTGGGCCTCGCCGTCGTGTTCGCCGGCATCGCGGCGCTCGCGGCGGCGGACCTCCTGTCCGACGTGGGGGAGGGCGCGAGCCTGCGGCACAGCCTCACGGAGGGCGGCCTGCTCGCCCTCGGCCTCGCGGGGCTCGGTCTGGTCCTCGCGCGGTACGTCGGGCTGCGCCGGCGGGCGAAGGCGCTCGAGGACGAGGCCGAGGCGCTGGCCGGCCGGCTCGAGGCGACCCAGGCCGACGCCGCGCGCTGGCGTGCGGAGGCGCGCGCCCACGTCGAGGGCCTCGGCGCCGAGATCGATCGTCAGCTCGGGCGCTGGGGCCTGAGCCCCGCCGAGAAGGAGGTCGCGCTCCTGCTGCTCAAGGGCCTCAGCCACAAGGAGGTCGCCGAGGCCCGCGGGATCGGAGAGGCGACGGCGCGCCAGCAGGCGCGCGCGGTCTACAAGAAGGCCGGGCTCGCGGGCCGCGCCGACCTCGCGGCGTTCTTCCTCGAGGAGCTCCTCGCCCCGCGCTCGACGTGAACCGCGTCAGAAGAGCGGGGGCACGCACGTGCCCGCGACGCAGCGGAGCGGGGCGCAGCACTGCGAGCTGTCCGTGCAGGCGGCGCACTCCCCCGCGATGCACGCCTGGTTGCCGCAGTCACGGCACGAGCTGCACCCGGAGTCCGGCACGTCCGGGCAGTCCTCGCCGAGGCGGGCCGCCGCGGCGTCGTAGTGGATCCGCGTGGCCGCGGTGTTGTGGAAGTCGCCGGCGAAGATCGCGCCGTACATCTCGAGCGACGAGGTCGACGAGACCACGCCGTTCGGCGCGTAGAACAGGCCCGCGAGATCGACGTCGCTGGTCAGGTCGACCGAGCGCGGCGGATCGACGGACGCGTCGACGCCTCCGACGTAGAAACGAACGTTGCGGGGGTACGCGGGAGAGCCGACGCGGAGCGAGGAGGTGGCGCGCAGGGTGCCCCCGACGAACACGTCGAGGGTCGCTCCCGGATCGACCACGAACGCCATCGCGGAGCCCGCGTCGACGTCGCCTCCGATGAAGAGCGCGGTGCGCCCGTGCGCGGCGATGGTGACCGCCCCCTCGATCGCGTCGAGGTAGTAGTAGCCGCAGGGGAGATCGAGCCGCCGCGGGCCGCCGCCCGTCGTGAAGACGTCGGGCTCGAGCATGACGATCGCGTTGTCGTTGTTCGCGGGCATCGCGTAGTGCGCGACGATCTCGGCGATCGGCACGAGCTCGGACGGCGCGCACGCGCACGGAGCGGGGACGGTGACGGCCTCGTCCACGCAGCTCGCGTGGCTCACGTCCCCGGGCACGCTCCCGCAGTCGGGCGTGTGCAGCGCCCCCGCGATCTCGATCGTCCCCTCCAGCGCGCCCGCGACGAACGCGTCCTCGCCGATGCGCATCGTCTCACCGGTGCGGAGGTCCCCGCCCGAGCGCACCTCTTGCCCGATCTGCGCTCGTGCAGTGCGCAATCCTTCTTCACCGGCGACGCGCACGTCGCCCGAGACGTCGAGCTCCGAGGTCTGGATGCGGCCGTTGGCCGCCATGCCGCCGCCGGCGCCGCCCGGCTCGTACGGGCCCACGGTGCTGTCGAAGGCGTCGATCCGGGTCTCCGAGCTCAGCTCGGGGAGGCCGACGTCGTCGCACGAGCAGAGGCCCCACGTGAACGTGATCGCCGCGGTGCGGTCCGCGCAGACGCCTTCGGCCGCGGGCGCGTCGCGGATCACGATCGGCGGGCCGCCGCCCACGCATCCCTCCGGGCCGGGCCCGAGCGGGACGCTCGGCACGCACGCGCCGCCCATGCACCCCTCGCCGACGTCGCACGCGGCGCCACACGTCCCGCAATGCGCGTTGTCGGTGTCGGTGTCGACGCACGCGCGATCGCACATCGACAGGCCGTCCGGACACGAGCCCACGCACCCGCCCGAGACGCAGGCTTCGGCCGCCGCGCAGACCACGCCGCATGCGCCGCAGTGATCGGGATCGACCGATGGGATCACGCACTCGGTTCCGCAGGGCACGGTCAGGCCCGGGCAGCCCGGACCCGCGTCGGCGCCGATCGCTCCGTCGAGGCCGGCCGCGTCGGCGAGGGCCGCGCCGTCCATCGACGTCGCGGCGTCGGGATCGCCGGTGCCGTCACCGCAGGCGGTCAAGAGGACGAGGCCCAAGAACGGAAAGCGAAGACGGCGCATGAGCTCCTCCGGGTCCGAGACCGTGGCCTCGGAATCGAGACCCGGCGCGTGAGTCACGCGACTTGCCCGGAGTGATCAACGCGCATACGTCCGCACCGTGGGCGAGCTCGCGATCGATCTGGGCCAGGGCGCCGACCGGGTGTGGCAGACCCACGTCTCGTGGGTCTTCGCCGTCGGCGACGAGGTCTTCAAGGTCAAGAAGCCCGTGAATTTCGGCTTTCTGGACTTCACGACCATCGAGAGGCGCAAGGCGGCTTGCGACGCCGAGCACGCGCTCAACGCGCGCCTCGCGCCCGACGTGTACCGCGGCGTGGTCCCGATCACGCGCGACGCGGCGGGCCGGCACGCGATCGACGGATCGGGCGAGCTCGTCGACTGGGCGGTGCGCATGCGTCGCCTCCCCGACGCGGCGCGCGCCGACGTCCGGCTCGCGGAGGGACGCCTCGGCGTCGCCGAGGTCGATCGCATGGCGCTCCGGATCGCAGCGTTCCACGCGGAGTGCCCCGCGGGCCCCGAGACCGCCGCGTTCGGCCGGCCGGACGCGATCGGCCTCAACGTCCGCGAGAACTTCGAGCAGACCCGCGGGCTCCTCGACGGGCTGCTCACCGCGGAGGAGGCCCAGGCGATCGAGCGCTGGCAGCTCGACTTCCTCGCGACGCACGGCGAGCTCTTCGCCGCGCGCATCGCCGCGCGCCGCGTGCGCGACGGGCACGGCGACCTCCGCCTCGAGCACTTCTACCTCGAGGACGACGGGCTCGTGCGCGTCCTCGACTGCATCGAGTACAACGAGCGGTTCCGCTTCGCGGACGTGTGCGCCGACCTGGCGTTCCTGTCCATGGACCTCGCGTGGCACGGCCGCGTCGACCTCGCCGAGCGCGCGCTCGCGACCTACGCGCGCGAGACGAGCGACTACGACCTCTACCCGCTCGTCGACTTCTACGAGAGCTATCGCGCCTACGTGCGCGGGAAGATCGCGGCGATGGTCGCGGCCGACGAGCGCGCCCCCGTCGAGACGCGCGAGCGCGCGCGGCGCGAGGCGCGCCGCTACCTCCTCCTCGCGCTCGCCGCGGAGCGCCGCCCGCTGATGCCCCCGATGCTCGTCGCCATCGGCGGTCCGATCGCGTCGGGCAAGTCGACGCTCGCGGATCGGCTGGGCGCCGCGATGGGCGCGCCCGCGATCAACACCGATCGCATCCGCAAGCACCTGCTCGGCGCGCGCGCGACCGACAAGCTCTACGACGGCTCGTGGGCGGGGGCCTACGATCCCGACTTCACCTCGCGCGTCTACGAGGAGGTCGATCGCCTCGCCAAGGTCGTGCTCGCCTCCGGCCGGCCCGTCATCCTCGACGCGTCGTTCCGGTCGCGCGCGATGCGGGCCGACGCGCGGCGCGTCGCGGCGGAGGCCGGCGTCCCGTTCCGCTTCGTCGAGTGCCGTGCGGATCCGCGCATCTGCAAGGCGCGTTTACGCGTCCGCGACCGCGAGGCGAGCGTCAGCGACGGGCGGCTCGAGATCTTCGACGACTTCCTCGCGCGCTGGGAGGCGGTCGAGGAGCTGCCTGCGGACGAGCACCTCCCGGTCGACACCTCGCGCGAGCTCGACGACGTCCTCGAGGCCCTGCGCGGGCGGCTCCCGCTCTGGCCGCGCGAGCTCACCGCGTAGCTTCGGGTGGCGCGGGTCGGCCTCGCGGGGTAAGGACCGCCACTTCGGCGGCCCAGGTTTTGGGGGCGGTCGCCGTGACGAGGGTGATGACGATGGATCGTACTGCGACCACCAAGCTGGTCTTCTCGGCACTCTTCTGCGCGCTCGCGATCGGCGGCTGCGACGGCGACACGGGCACGGACGCGGGCCCCATGGGCACGGACGCGGGCCCCATGGGCACGGACGCGGGCCCGATGGGCACCGACGCGGGCCCGATGGGCACCGACGCGGGCCCGGGCGACGACGCGGGCCCCGGCGACGACGCTGGCGCGACGGACGCGGGTGACACCGACGCGGGCGGCGGGACCGACGCGGGCGGCACCGACGCCGGCGGCATGGACGCGGGCGGCGGGGCGGACGCGGGCGGCGGGACCGACGCGGGCGGCGGCATGGACGCGGGCCCGACCGGGTGCGTCCCCGACATGGGTCTCGGCAGCGCGGTCGGCGCGGCCGTCTCGACCGGCTCCACGGTCGGCGCGGGCGACGACTCCCCGGCGACCTGCGCCGACGTGGGGGGCCCCGACATCGCGTTCACCTGGACGGCGCCGTCGACGGGACCGTTCGTCTTCGACACCTTCGGCTCGGACTACGACACCGCGCTCCACGTCCGCGACGGCTTCGACTGCGCGGGGACCGAGCTCGACTGCAGCGACGACACGGGCACCGGCCTCCTGTCGTCGATCACCCTCGACCTCACCGCGGGCCAGATGATCACCATCGTGGTCGACGGCTACGACGCGACCGAGGAGGGCAACTACGTCCTCAACATCAACCCGTTCGCGTGCCCGGACACGGACCTCGGGATGATGGTCGGCGACTCGGTCGCGACCGGCACGACGGTGGGCGCGCCCGACGACGTGGCCCCGAGCTGCGACTTCTTCGGCGCGGGCACGGGCGACGCGACGTTCACGTGGACCGCGCCCTCGACCGGGAGCTGGACCTTCGACACGCTCGGCTCGGACTTCGACACCGTGCTCGCGGTCCACACCGGCGCGAGCTGCGCCTCCGCGGACGAGATCGCGTGCGAGGACAACGCCTCGGCGGGGACGCTCCAGTCGCGCGTCGACCTGATGCTCACCGCGGGCGACACCGTGACGCTGGTCGTCGACGGCTTCGACTTCGGGGAGGAGGGCAACTACGTCCTCAGCATCGTCCCGACGCCGACCGCCACCCGCGAGTCGTCGTGCACGAACGGGATGGACGACGACCGCGACGGCAGCATCGACTGCCTCGACGGCGACTGCCAGGCCGTCGACGCGTGCGCCGAGACGGCGACCGAGTGCGGCAACGGCACCGACGACGACGGCGACATGGACGTCGACTGCGCCGACGCGGACTGCACCGGCTACGCGGACTGCACCGAGACGGCGTGCGGCAACGCGACCGACGACGACGGGGACGGCGACGTCGACTGCGACGACTTCGACTGCACGCGCCTCGCGCCGTGCGATCCGTGCCCGGCGACCGACCTGGCGATGATGGTCGGCGCGGGGGTGGGCACCGGCGACACGACCGGCGGGGTCAGCCGGCGGACCGGGAGCTGCGGCGGCTCGGGGCCGGACACGACCTTCGAGTTCACCGCGCCCTCCACCGGCCTCTACACCATCGACACCGCGGGCACGGCGCACGACACGACCCTGTACCTGCTCGCCGCGTCGTGCCTCGGTGAAGAGATCGCCTGCAACAACGACGACGCGGCCCTCGGCACGGCGTCGCGCCTCACCGTCGGCCTCGCCGCGGGGGAGACCGTCATCATCGTGGTCGACGGCTTCGCCGGCGCCGAGGGTCCGCTGACCCTCAACATCACGACCGCGGCGATGACCTTCGGGCCGCCGACCACCGCGGGGGACCTCGTGGTCAACGAGATCATGAAGAACCCGGCGGGCACCGACGCCGGCCGCGAGTGGTTCGAGATCGCCAACACGACGACGGCGACCCTCAACCTCAACGGCTGCCGCGTCTTCGACGACGGCGCCAACACCTTCACGATCGCGGGCGACCTGCTCGTCCGGCCCGGGCAGATCCTGTCCTTCGGCCAGCGCATGGTCCCGTTCACCGCGGACTACGAGTACCCGAACGGCTTCCAGCTCGACAACAACGCCGACGAGATCGTGATCGAGTGCGGCGCGGGCCCGACGCTCGTCGACCGCGTCGCCTACGACGGCGGCGCGACCTTCCCGAGCCCGGACTCGCTCTCGATGAGCCTGGACCCGGCCGCGCAGGACGACGTGATGAACGACGCCGGTGGCAACTGGTGCGCGCTCATCTCGCCGCCCTACGACGGCGTGAACGTCGGCACCCCCGGCGGCCCGAACCCGAGCTGCCCGTAGCTACGGCCGGGCGGCGGCGCGCGCCTCCGCCCGCTCCCACATCCGCAAGTAACCTTCCGCGCTGCGGAAGAGCGGCTCGAGGTCCTCCTCGGTCGATCCTCCGCGGCGCGCGTCCTCGATCAGCTCCGGGAGCAGCCCGATGTGGGCCATCCCCTCGGTGTTGAAGTCGATGACGCGGTTGCCGACGCGCGGCTCGGTGAAGGTCACGTCGCCCGCGTACGAGGTGAACGGGTAGGTGACGGGGTTGGTCTGCGGGGTGCCGCATCGGCCCTCGCCGAAGCGCGGCCCCGGCCCGCCCGCGAAGCCGTTGAGATCGAACCCGAACCCCTCCGCGCGGTAGCCCCCCATCGACGCGGCGAGCTCCGCGCGCGCGTTCAGCCGATCCGTCATCGCGCCCGGGTTCGCGGGGTCCGCGCAGCGGCCGATGCCGACCGTCGACAGCCCGCCGAGCGCGTAGATCAAGCCGCGATTGTTCTCGCCGTGCGTGCCGACCGCCGGGTAGTCGGCGGCGGTGAGGATCTCGAAGGCGCGCGCGTAGCTCCGCCGCGGCAGGTGATCGATCTCGATGATCATCCCGCGCGCCATCAGCTCGTCGAGGAGCTGCTCGCCGAGCGGGGTGAGCCCGTGGCTCTGGCACCACTCGCCCTCGAGCGCGGGCTCGAGCACCTGGTCCAGGAACGGCGCGACGGTCTGCACCGGGTTCGACGCGAACATGCTCATGTCGTTCGGCGGCGGCGCCCCGTAGTCGTCGCGCGGCATGTTGAGGCCGCCGAACTGGACGGGCCCGTGATCGAACGCGCCGCCCGGCACGTCGGGGCAGTCCTCTGTGAAGCTCGACCAGTGGCCGCTGTTCACGAAGTTGCCGAGCTCGATGAACGAGCGGTTGCCGTCGCCGGCGGAGAACGCGTTGTCGTACTTGTGGACCGGGAACACCGCGCGCACCCCGAGCTCGTAGTAGCGGTCGAGCTGCGCGCGCATGAACGCCTCGTCGCACATGGGGAACCCGGCGCGCGGCACGCTGAAGCAGTCGAAGATGTTCGCGGTCTCGATCCCGAGGATCACCGCCATCTTGCCCTCGAGGATCACCGCGCGCGCCTCCGCGGGCGTGCGCACGACCCGGAAGAAGCCGCGCCCGGGACCCCCGTAGTGCGCGTCGATGTAGCGCTCGAGGTTGTAGGTCTCCTCGATGATCCGATCGACCGCGACCATGTCGTTGCACGAGTAGCGCACGCGCTGGATGCCCTCGCCGACGAGGAGCTCGCAGATGATCGAGTTCGTCGTCGCGTGCTGGACGACGAGGCGCAGGCCGCCGAGCCACGCGCGCTCGAGCCAGCGCCAGTACTGGGTCTGGTGCGTCGAGCTGTCGGGCGCGCTCGGCCACTCCGTGAAGTCGGGGTAGCCCGCGGTGAAGTGGTTGAACTCCGAGAGCCGGCCCGAGATGAACGCGGGCAAGAGCACGTTCACGTCGATGTCGCTGCCCTGGTCGTAGCCGTAGCCGAACAGGTCCATCCGGCCCTCGTTGCCGTGGAAGAGGCTGCAGTCGGGGAGGGCGTGCTCGACGCCGAGCGGGTGGAACGGCGCGCCGTGGAAGATGCCGCCGCCGCCGAAGCCGAAGTTGCTCATGATGTGCGAGTGCGTGTCGACGATCCCGTAGACCGCGCCGTCGTCGAACGCGCGCGGCGCCGGTGAGCCCTCGGCGTCGAGGGTGAGCTCCGGGTGCTCCGCGCAGCCCTCCTGTGGATACAGCGCGACCACCGCGGCGCTCGCCTCGTCCGCGACGAGCCCGGCGCGCCCCAGCCAGCGTCCGCTCTTCCGGTGTCGGAGCTGGAAGCGCGCTGCATCGTGCACGGAGACTTGCACCTCCCACTCCGCGCCGGGATCGTAGGTGTCGTCGACCGTGAGCACGTCCGAGAGGAGCTCGTCCTGGCGCAGGAGCGGCCCGTCCTCCGCGACGAGGTAGCGCCCGTCGGCGTCGAAGAAGAGGTAGGTCCCGAGATCGGAGGCCTTGAGGAAGAAGCGCGAGCCCGCGCTCGCCTCGCGCGCGGTGAACGCGAAGCCCTCGCCCGTCTCGGTCGGCTCGAGCCAGCGCGTGTCGGTGCTGCCCGGCTCGGTCGCGTCGAGCGCATAGCACCCGTTGGCGAACCCGTGGATCCCGTCGTTCTCGGGGGGCGGCGGCCGCTCCACCGGGCTCTCGCACGCGAGGCCGAGGATCGAGGAGGCGAGGACGAGGGTCGACCGGAGAACCGTCGAGTGCTGCATGGAACGCCCGACACGCTACGTGCTCGCTCTGGTCGTGTCGAGATCGGCCCCGCGATCCGCGCGCCACGCGCAGGAGCAGCGCGCCGGTGGCGGCGCCGATCGCGGCGCCGGCGAGGAGGGCCGCGACCGGAGCCACGCCACGGTGCTCCCCACGTGGGCCGAGCTCGCGCGCGGAGGCCTCGGCGCCATCGCGGCTCGGCGCGCCGTGGGGGCGCGGCGCCGAGGCTCACTCCGGCGCGGTCTCGCCGGGAGGGCGTCCCCGCGCCCGCCCGCGTCAGCCCGCGGTTGGCACGCCGCCGTCGCCGAGCTGCATCGGTCGCCCGCCGGGCGGGCCCATCGGCAGATCGACGCGGGCGCCGTCGCCCACGTCGTCGAGGCGCAGCGACGTGAAGTGCGCCTCGAAGCAGGGTCGGTACGCGTCGGGCATCGGCGGATCGAACGCGACCGTCGCCGGGTCGACGGTGCCGTCCGCGCGGACCTGGAACGACACGCGCGACCGCGGCCGCTCGCGCGGCACGCCGTCGGCCGCGGCGCGGCGCTCCGCCCATTGGGCGCGCCGCGCCTCGAAGAGCCCGCGCCAGCCGCCCGACTCGGTGACGCACGCGCGCAGCTGCTCTCGCGAGGGCGAGAGCGCCTCGCGGATCGCGTCCGGGGTGAAGCCCGGCGCGCGCGCACCCGTCGGTGCGATCGTCACCGCCTGGCGCCAGCGCTCCTGCCACTCGGCGCGGCGCGCCTCGAAGCCCGGTCGCTCGGGACGGCCTGTTTCGCGCGCGGGCTCGGCCGGCGCGTCGTCACGGGCGCGCGCCGGCCGCTCGGGGACGTCGGTCCCGGGGGGACCTCCCGCGGCTGGCTCCGCCGCCGGCTCCTCGCCACCGAGCGCGAGCCACCACGTTCCGGCGATCAGCGCGACCACCGCCGCCATCGCGGCCACCGCCGTCCATCCGCGTCGCGTCACCGCGCAAGCATGGGTGGCGCGTGCGACCCGGGCCACCTGCGTCCTCGGTCAGAAGCTCGGCGCCTCGTGGGGCGCGCTCGGCGCCTCCTCCTCGATCTCCGTCATCGTCGCCTCGGCCACGAGCAGCGTCGTCGCGACGCTCACCGCGTTCTCGAGCGCGACGCGCACGACCTTGTGCGGATCGAGGATCCCCGCCGACACGAGGTCGCCGTAGCGCCCCGCGGCCGCGTCGAAGCCGTGCTTGGTGTCCGCCGAAGCGAGCACGCGATCGACCACCACGCCCGGATCGAAGCCGGAGTTCTTCGCGATCTGCCGCAAGGGAACTTGCATGGCGTGCTGGAGCACCCGCAGCCCCGTGAGCCGATCGCCCGAGAGCTCTCCCTCGAGGCGCCGCGTCGCCTCGCCGGCCCGCGCGAGGGCCACGCCGCCGCCGACCACGATCCCCTCGGCGATCGCCGCCTGTGTGGCGCTGATCGCGTCCTCGATCGCCTCCTTCTTCGACTTCATCTCGGCCTCGGTGGCCGCGCCCGCGCGGATCACCGCGACCCCGCCCGCGAGCTTGGCGAGCCGCTCCTCGAGCTTCTCCTTGTCGTAGTCGGAGGTCGTCTCCTCGATCTGCGCGCGCAGCTCCGTGCAGCGCGCCTGGATCGCGTCGCGCTTCCCCGCGCCGCCGACGATGGTCGTGGACTCGCGATCGATCTCGACGCGCTCCGCGCTCCCGAGGTGCTCGATCGTCACGTCCTCGAGGCGCAGGCCGACCTCCTCGCTCACGACCTCGCCGCCGGTGAGGATCGCGATGTCCGAGAGCATCGCCTTGCGCCGATCCCCGAAGCCCGGGGCCTTCACCGCCGCCGACGAGAACACGCCGCGCAGCTTGTTGACCACGAGCGTCGCGAGCGCGTCGCCCGTCACGTCCTCCGCGATGACGAGGAGCGGCCGACCGGTCTGCGCCACCGCCTCCATCAGCGGCACGAGGTCGCGGACCGCCGCGATCTTGCGATCGGTGAGGAACAGGTACGGCCGCTCGAGGACCGTCTCCATCTTCTCCGCCGAGGTGATGAAGTACGGTGACAGGAACCCGCGATCGAAGCGCATCCCCTCGACGACCTCGACCGTGGTCTCGGTGGCCTTGGCCTCCTCGACCGTCACGACCCCCTCGCCGCCCACGCGCTCGATCGCGTCCGCGACGAGCTCGCCGGTGATCGCGTCGCCGTGGGCCGACACCGTGGCGACCTGCACCTTCTCGAGCCGCGTCGAGACGGGCTTGGCCATCGCCGCGAGCGCGTCCTTGACCGCGCGCAGGCCCGCCTGCATCCCCAAGCGCAGCTCCACCGCGCTCGCGCCCGCGACGACGTTGCGCAGCCCCTCGGCGAAGAGCGCGTGGGCGAGCACCGTCGCGGTGCTCGTCCCGTCGCCGACCGCATCGCCGGTCTTGACCGCGGCCTCGCGGAGGATCTGCGCGCCGAGGTCCTCCTCGGGATCCTCGAGCTTGATCTTCTTCGCGATGGTCACGCCGTCGTCGCAGACGATGGGCGCGCCCCACTTCTGGCCGATCAACACGCTGCGCGAGCGGGGACCGAGGGTGAGCCGGACGGCGTCGGCGAGCTGCGTCGCGCCCGCGAGGACCCGGGCCCGCGCCGCGTCCCCGAATTTCAAGACGGTGTGCGTCGTCATGACGAGCCTCCTCGTCGTGGACCTAGCCACCGCGCGCGGCCCGACAAGCGACTGGTCGACGGGCGCCGTCGCGTGTACCTCGGAGGCATGCACATGACGTTGACGAGCCCCGCGTTCGCGGACGGAGCCGAGATCCCCGCGCGCTACACGTGCGAGGGGGAGGACGTCTCGCCCCCGCTCGCGTGGACCGGCGTCCCCGCGGTCGCGCGCTCGCTCGCCTTGGTCGTGGCCGACCCGGACGCGCCCGATCCGGCGCACCCGAAGACGACGTGGACGCACTGGGTGCTCTACGATCTCCCGCCGGACGCGCCGGGGCTCCCCGCGGGGGTCTCGACGCTGCCCCCAGGCGCTCGCGAGGGGCTGAACGACTGGAAGCGCACGGGCTGGGGAGGACCCTGCCCACCGATCGGCCGTCACCGCTACTTCTTCGAGCTCTACGCCCTCGACGTGGTCCTCGGCGATCTCGGCGAGCCGACGCGGCCGCAGATCCTCGAGACCCTGCGCGAGCACTTCCTCGGCAAGGCCACGTTGATGGGCACGTACCAGAAGCAGAAGCGCTGATCACGCCGACCACGCGAGGAGGAGCTCGGGCGCCTCGGACTCCGCGCGATGCACGCCCGAGCGCGCCCGGTGCTCGCGCGCGATCGACGCGACGCCCCTGCGCTCGTACGCGTAGCGCCGAGCGAAGAGGTGCGTCGCGAGCTGCTCGTGGAGCCGCGCCGGCGTCGGCTGCCGTCCGAGCACCGCGTGGAGCGCGCGCTCCGGCGCGACGACGCCGGAGGCGACCAGCAGGCGGCGCAGCACCTCGAGGATCGAGCCCCCGCGGCCGAGCGCGCGCGCCCGCTCCTCGCGCGACACGGCCACGACTACCTCGCCGCCTACCTCGACGCGGCCTGGGCCATCCAGCTGCACGTAGAGGGGGATCTCGACGCCGCCATCGCGCGCTACGACGGCGCGGCGCAGGGCGCGGCGCGCTCCGGTGACGCGCTGCTCGTGCACGTCTCTGGCGGGTATCGTGCGCTCGCCGCGCTCGAGCGCGGCGCGGGCGACGTGCCTGCCGCGCTCGAGGCCTCGATCGCTTCGACGCACTGGGCGCGCCCCCGTATCGCGCGGTGCTGCGGGCCCTCCTCGCGTTCCTCCTCGCGGAGGCGCACGACCCGAGCATCGCGCGCGAGCAGCTCGCGCGCGCGGCGCGCCACGACCTCGGGCCCTCGAACTTCCGCCTCGCCGTCGAGCTGCTCGCCGCGGCCGTGGAGCTCGTCCTCGCGCTGCGCGCCAGCCAGATCGATGCGCCCGAGGCGCGTGCGCGCGCAAGCGGCCTCCTCGAGCGCGCCTCGCCCGACTTGCTGCGCGCCGCGGACGGATCGGGTGAAGCGGTCAGCGACGTCCGCCTCGCGGCGCGCCTGATCCAGCGCTGGATCGACGACCGCGTCGAGCCCCGGTGGTCCTCGTCGCGCGCGACGGACGCGCCGCGCGCACCGCGCGCTTCGGCGACGTGGACCTCGCGCGTCGCCCCCTCCTCGGCCGCCTCCTCCTGTGCCTCGCCGAGGCGGCGCGCCGCGGCGCCCGCGAGGTCGCGGTCGACGAGCTCCTCGAGGCTGGGTGGCCTGGCGAGAAGATGGTCGGCACCTCCGGCGTGCGCCGCTTGCAGGTCGCGATCAACCGCTTGCGCGACCTCGGCCTGCGCGACGTCGTGGAGACCGTCGAGGGCGGCTACCGAATCGCCGAGCCCTGGCGCGTGGAGATCCTGGGCGCTACGAGCGTCCGATGACCGACCAAGCCTGTCCCGTCTGCACGATGACGGAGGTCCTCGACGCGCCCGATCACTTCGAGTGCGCGACGTGCGGCCACGAGTGGCCGCGCGCGCGCCAGGTCCGCGACGCGAACGGCAACGTCCTCACCGACGGCGACAGCGTCACGCTCGTGAAGGCCCTCAAGCTCAAGGGCAGTACCACGACCCTCAAGGTCGGCACCAAGGTGAAGAACATCCGCCTCGTCGACGGAGACCACGAGCTCGACTGCAAGATCGACGGGATGAGCATCATGCTCAAGGCCGAGTTCGTGAAGAAGGCCTGAGCGCCGCGTTGCGGAGGATCGCCGCACCGCGAGCACGGCCGGATCCGGCCGGAGGACGAACCGAGTAGCGGGTGAACGGGATCGAACCGTCGACATTCAGCTTGGGAAGGTCTCCTTCGATCGCGACGCGGTACCGATCCATGGGCGTTTTCGGGGCGAGCACGGGCGGTGTCGAGGGCGACCGGGGACGCAGGGAGACGATCCGGGAGAGGTTGCCGGGGATCGAGCCGGGGATCTACTCGGAGGGAACGTCGTTCAGCGCCCGTTCGAAGTCGGCGTCGTCGGGGTCGCTCTTCCGTTCCCACGCGCCAGCGATCCAGACCTGCTGAGCCGCGCAGTCAACGGCCACGGCGAGGCGCAGCCCGCCGCGCTTGCCGCCCCCGGGAAGGGCCCACCTGACCTTCAGGTGCTTCCTCGAGCCGTTGGCGCCGATGCAGGCCACGCTCCCGTCGATACCGTGGATGCAGTCCGTGTCCGAGTCGAAGTAGGCGCAGAGGAACTGCTGCAGCGCGTCCCGACTGGCCTCGTAGACCGCCCCGTTCATCCGCCGGATCGGGGTGAGGCACTTCTGCGCAGCGTCCAGAACACGCCACTTGATCTGACCCGGGGTCAGTCCCATTGCTCGTCCGGGTCCACACCCACGCGAGCCAGCGCGGCGGCGGTCGCTCCGTCGGTCGTTGCGAGCCACGGATCCGGGTCCACCATCTGCTGCATCGCGAGTACGAGGTTCACCGGTTTCGGCGGTCCACCCGCGCCCAGGCCCGCCTCGTAGGCGAGGCGCCACGCGTGGTTCTCGTGCGAGAAGGCGGATGCGTCCGCCGACGTCGCGTGGGTGAGGGAGCCGCTGACGATGCGAAGGAGCCTGACCTCGTCGTCGGTGAGGGGGCCCCGCATGGGGGCGGCGGTCAGCTCGAGCGGCTTAGCCTTGCCGATCTTGAGCTGCCGGCCGAGCCCTGCCTTCTCCATCGCCTTCACCAGGTGCTTGTCGTACTTCGCGACCACCGGGCCCTGATCGAGGGCCAGGAACGTGTTCCGCGTGATGGTGTTGCCGAGGTCCCGCAAGGCGAGGATGTCCGCGTAGAACAACGCCTTGTTGATCTTGACGATGTTCATGCGCTTCCTGGGGGCAGCGTCCAGTACCTGCGACGCAGCCGCTAGGAGGCGATCCTTGCGCTCGTCCCCAGCCACGTATCGAAGATCGCACGTTCGCCCTCCGGGCGCGAGTGGACGTGTGCTCGCGATCACAAGAGCGCGAGCCACCGTGCGAGCAGAGCGAGAGCGCGGCCTTCCATCCGGCCACTCCCTACCGGGCCTCGACGCGCCTTTTTAGCGCTACCTCGTCGCAGCAGTGCGCGCCGGCAGCCGGCGTCCGTCGTCGAGGCGCCCGAGAGCGCACCCGACGACGGCGCCCGCTGAGCGCTTACCGGCGCGCCGACCGCGCTGCCGCGAGCATGGCCTCGAGCTCGTCCTTGCGACCCTCGAGGATGGCGCGGCCTTGCTCAAGCGCCCTCCGCTGCGGCTCGGCATGCGGCCCAGGCACGGCCTGGAGGGCCCGAGGGTGGCCATAGAAGAGCACGACGCCCGCGCCGTACAGGGGGACGTCGACGGGGATCGCGACGGCGAGCTCGTTGCTGCTGGTGGTGACGTAGGGGCTTGGCTTGCTCGGCATGTTCGTATCCTCGCGGGCCGGTTGAAGAGGGCGCCGCGGCCCGCGCTCGCGGAGCCCTCATAGGGTGTCTGCGGGGGGCGCCGACGAGGCTGCCGGGGAAGCGAGCCGCGTAGCTCAGGGCCCGAGCGCCGCGCTGAGCGCCGCCGCGAGGAGCCCGAGCACGACCAGGGCGACGACGAGGACGGGCGCGAGCGACTGCGCCCCAGGGAGCGCCGCGACGGCGCTCGGAGGGCCCTCGTCGTCGCGCGTCGACGCTGGCGCCGGGGCGGGCTCGACCTCGGCGTGCGCCGCGGCCGGGGCCTCGGGGATCGGGGTCGGATCCGCGCCCGTGCGGTCCGCCTCGAGCAGCCGGTGCTCGACCACCGCGGCGTGAAGGAACTCCATCACCCCGCAGCCGTTGCACCAGAGCACGACGACCGGCGCATCGGCGCCGCCGTTCTCGTCGGGCAGGCGGAGCCACCCGGGCCCGTGCGCACCCCACGAGGTTCCGCCGCAGCGCGTGCACGCGGTCGACCGCCATCGGCGCACGATGTGGCGCCGCACGTCGGCGGCCGGCGAGGGCCCCGCCTCGATGACGATCGCGGGCTCGTGGTGCGGGGACGAGCGGACCTGGATCGCGGGCGCCGGTCCGGTCGGGGCGGGCGACGCTTCTGCGGCGCCGAGCGCCGCGAGATGCCCGCCCACGGTGTACTCCGGCCGCTCGCGCGGGGGATCGAGCTCGGCGCGCCACGCGCCCGTGCCGTCGCGCGCCGTCACTGCATGCCGCCTGGATTGCGCATGCTTAGTTGCGGGGACGGTTCCTCGATGGCGAGCGGCCCTTCCTCGAAGGCGACCGGCCAGATCTCGCCGTACAGCTGACGCCAGAGCAGGTAGCGCGCCGCCATCCGCACGTGCGTCGGCCCCGCCTCGATCCGCTCGAACAACACGCGCCGCCGCTCGGTCGCGTCGGGGATCGCCTCGATGACCCTTACGAGAGCGGCGAGCTCCGCGCGCGCCGCGGCAGGGAGGTCCTCGACGGATTGCCTCACGCCGCGCTCGTCCATCCACGCGAACCGCGCGATCGCCTTGGCGTGCTCGCTCATGAGCCCGGACCCCGGACGCGCGAGGGCGGCGCGGCGGTCGGTCGCTGCGCCGCTTGGTGGCGCGTGAAGGCGTCGTTCCCGTCGGCGAAGGACCCTCCCGCGCTGTTCGCGGCCGGTGGCGGCGCGGTGCGCGGCGCCTCGGTCCACTCGAGCGCGCTGATCGTGGTCACGAACTCGCCGCCCTGCAGCTCGGGGACGCTGATCCCTGTGACATAGACCCGGCGGATGCCGAGGAGCTCGGTCGCGGGGTGCGCGATGTCGAGCGGCGTCCGCGTCGCTCGCGCCCGCGGCCGCGCGCGTTCGGTCGCCACCTGCGCCTCGAGCGCCGCAGTCGCGCTCGCGCCCGCGAAGGCGTCGCCCACGGCCGCGCCCGCTGACGCCGAGGCGCCGAGAGAGTCCCCCGCCGTCTCGCCCACCGCGCCGGCGAAGGGTCCCGTCCGCGTCGCTGCCTCCCGCTGGCGCGCGCGCTCGAGGTCGCGCTCGGCGCGCGCCTGATTCGGGGTCGTGGGCTGCACGACGTTGCGCGGGTGGATCGTCGCGAGGATCTGCTCGAGCTGCTCAAGCTGCTCGGCGGTCCACACCTTCACGTGGATCTCGATCTGCGCGGGCTCGTAGCCGCGATCGCGCACCGTCGCGCCGTCCGCGCCCGCGCGCGAGCGCGTGTCCATCTTGCGAGCCACGCGCCCCGACACGAAGGCGAGCCCCGGCAGCGTCACCCCGCCGAGCGACAGCGTCTCCCACGCCCCCGGCGCATCGTCCCAGAAGGGGATCATCGGACGACCTCCTCGAGATCGGGGAGGCACACGCGGTAGACCGCCCCGTGCTGCGCGCGCAGCGCGGCGAGATCGGCCTCCGTCGGTCGGACCGTCGTCGGGGAGGCGCCGGACTTCGCGAGGTAGGAGAGGGTGCAGGTCGCCTCAAGGTCCACGAGCTTGCCGACCACGGCCGGCGCGAGGGAGTTCTTGCAGGCCTTGGTGATCGCCGCCGGCGACACCCCCGCGATCCGCGCGAGCTCGCTGCGCGTGACGAGCCGGGCGGAGCAGGGCGGTTCAATCGGGCGGTTCAAGTTCAAAGCGACCTCGGGGCCAGATTTCGGAATTTCTGCGCCATCTTTATAAAGCGCACCGCGCGCGGGAGGCTCCACAGGACCCGTGAAGCATCGCACGTCGTCTTGCGGGGGGCGGGGCATGCTCACGCGCTCCCGTAGCGCCCCGCGGCGCACTCGGCGACGGCCCAGCCGACGAGGGCGAAGCCGTCGCGGCCACTGCGCCGCGCGTCGAGCATGCGCACGGTCCGGTCGATCGCCGGGGCGCAGCCGAGGGCGACGGCGTAGGGTACCCGAGCCGAGGCGAGCGCCGCGGCGGACTCGGCGCGCGCCACGAGCTCGTGGACGGCCGCGCCGAGCGCGGCATCGGCGAGGGCGAGGGCGAGCCCCGCCTGGTCGAGCTCATCTAGGTAGGCGCGCGGGGCGGGGATGAGGGGGCGCAACCGGGCTAGCTCGGCGCGCGCCGCGGTG
>JAYRVK010001220.1:0-5238 GCA_041918555.1 Sandaracinaceae bacterium | reverse complement strand
GCCTCGACGCGAGCCGGCCCGACGCCGGCCCGGACGCGACGACGCACGACGCCGGCGACCTCGACGCGGGGCGCGACGTCGAGACGGTCGACGTCTCGCTCGCGCGCGAGGTGCGCGGCGTGTGGATCGCGACCGTCTACAACATCAACTGGCCGAGCCGCGCGGGCCTGTCGGCCGACGCGCAGCGCGCCGAGCTCGACGCGCTCCTCGACGTCGCCGCGGCCGCGGGGATGAACGCGGGGTTCCTCCAGGTGCGCGCCGAGAGCGACGCGTTCTATCCGTCGAGCCTCGAGCCGTGGAGCCGCTTCCTCACCGGGACCTCCGGCGGCGATCCGGGCTGGGATCCCCTCCAGCACGCGATCGACGCGGCGCACGCGCGCGGGCTCGAGCTCCACGCGTGGATGAACCCGTACCGCGCGCTCGTGTCGGGCGAGCCGTCGAGCGCCGCGGCGAGCCACCTCGTGAACGCGCGGCCCGAGCTGATCGTGCGCTACGGGGATCTCCACTGGATCGATCCCGGGAACCCCGAGGGGCGGGCGCACGTGCTCGCGGTGATCCGCGACGTGCTCGAGCGCTACGCGCTCGATGGCCTCCACTTCGACGACTACTTCTACCCGTACCCCGAGGCGGGCGTCGCGTTCGACGACGACGCGAGCTTCGCCGCGCTCGGCGGGGGCATGGCGCGCGACGACTGGCGGCGCGCGAACGTGAACGCGATGATCCGCGAGGTCCACGCGCTCGTGCGCGACGTCGGGCCCGACGTGCGGTTCGGGATCTCGCCGTTCGGGATCTACCGGCCGGACATGCCGCCCGGGATCCGCGGGCTCGACCAGTACGCCTCGCTCTTCGCCGATCCGATCGCGTGGCTCGAGGCGGGCACCGTCGACTACCTCGCGCCGCAGCTCTACTGGCCGACCACGCAGGCGGCGCAGGATTACGCGCGCCTCCTGACGTGGTGGGCCGAGCGCGCCGACGCGAGCGGCCGGCACCTCCTCGTCGGGAACTACCTCTCGCAGCTCGGGAGCTCGAGCGCGTGGACGATCGAGGAGATCGAGACCCAGCTCCGGCTCGTGCGCGAGGAGCCGCGCGCGCACGGGAACATCCAGTACCAGATCGATCCGATCGTCGAGGACCGCGCGGGCGTCGCGGCGGTCTTCCGCGCGCACCACGCGATCCCCGCGGCCACGCCCGCGATCCCGGGCGCGACCGACGTCCCGCCGCTCCCCGGCGTGAGCGTCGAAGGATCGCAAGTTACGTTGTCGGGCACCGGGCGCTGCTTCGCGATCTACCGCGAGGAGGGCGGCGCGTTCGCGATCGATCGCCTGGTGTTCGGCGATCGCGCGACGCTCTCGCGCGGGCGCTGGGCGGTGAGCCTCATCGCGCGGAGCGGCCTCGAGAGCCGCGGCGTCGTCGTGACGATCGAGTCGGGCGACCCGCCTCCCGCGGGCGCCTCGTGCACGCACAGCTTCGGCGGCGTCTACGCGCACACCGCGTGCTCCGCGAGCTACCAGTGCTGCGACGGCGCGTGGCAGATGCCGACGGGGACCTGCGGCGCGTGCCTCTGCACCGAGCCGAGCGGCATGACCGGCTGCGGGCTCTAGCCGGGGAGCCGCCAGAGGGCGCCGAGGTCGAGCTCCAGCGCGTCGAACGGCTCGGCGCGGATCTTCGTGTCGCCGGAGTGCGTGCCGAGAAGGAGCCAGAGCTCGCCCTCGCGGCGGTAGACCTCGAGGGTCTGGAGCGCGGGATCGACGAGCCACACGTGGGAGACGCGATGGCGGGCGTAGAGGGGTAGCTTCTCGCCGCGGTCGTAGCGCGTCGTCGTCGGCGACAGGACCTCGCAGATCCAGTCGGGCACGACGAGGAAGGGGCCGTCGTCCGGCTCTTCGTAGCGCTCGACGCGCCAGCCCGCGAGATCCGGCGCGCGGATCTCGTTGCCGAAGCGGACGTCGGGCTCGTCGAGGATCACCCAGCCGCCGGGCCCCTGCGAGGACCCGAAGCCGTACGGGCCGACCAGCGACGCTCCGAGCTGGCTCGAGGCCTTGATGTGCCCCGCCCGCGGCCGCGGGAGCATGCGGATCTCCGTGCCGCCCGCCACGATCTCGGCCTTGGTGCCCTCGGGGAGCGCCTCGTAGCGGGCGTAGATCTCGTCGAACGAGTCGGCGCGTACCGAGTCGGCCACGCCCCGAGGATAGCGGCTACTTCTTGCTCTTGCCGAAGATGCCGAGCTTGAGGTGCGCGAGCTGGCTCTCCACGAGGCGGCCCGCGATCCTCAGCGCGCCCTCGTCCTCGCGCCTCGCGAGCGCGTCCTCTTCGTAGAGCGCGCGCGCGCGGCGGCGTTGGAGCTTGCCGCTCGAGGTCTTCGGGATCGTGCCCGCGTCGACGATCACGACGTCGTCGACGGTGAGCCCGGTCTGTCGGGCGATCTCGGCCTTCACGTCCTTGGCGAGCTGCTCGCGGTCGTCCTTCTGCTTGGTCTCCGCGACCACGATCACCGCCTCGCGGCCCAGGCCCTCGCGGAACGTCGGGAAGGCGATCACGTTGCCCGCGCGCACGCCCGGCACCTCGCTCCCCGCCCACTCGAGGTCCTGCGGGTAGTAGTTCTTGCCGTTGACGATGATGACGTCCTTCGCGCGGCCGCAGATGAAGACGCTCCCGTCCACGAGGTAGCCGAGGTCGCCGGTCTTGAGCCAGCCGTCGGGGCTCACCGTCGCGGCGGTCACGTCGTCTTGCTCGTAGTAGCCCTGCATCACGCTCGGGCCGCTCACCTCGATCTCGCCGACGCGGCGGTCCGGGAGCACCGCGCGCGACTCGACGTCGACGATGCGGATGCCGTGCTCCGGGAACGCGCGGCCGCAGCCGACGATCTCGACGCCGCCCTCGTCGACGGGCGTCGCGACGCCCTCGGTCCAGAGGCGGTCCTGGTCCACGCGATCCGTCGGGACGCCGGTGCTGAACGCGATCGCGAGCGTGTACTCGGCCATGCCGTAGCTCGGCACGAACGCCTTCTCGCGGAAGCCGATCCGCGAGAAGCGATCGGCGAACGCCCGCAAGGTCTCCGCCTGGATCGGCTCGGCGCCGCAGCCCGCGACGCGCACGTGCGAGAGGTCGAGGCCCTCGAGGTCGCGGTCCCGCACGCGCTTGGCGGTGATCGCGTAGCTGAAGTTCGGGCCGTAGGTGATCGTGCCGCGGTGCGCGCTCAGCACCTCGAGCCACGTCGCGGGGCGCTTGAGGAACGTCATCGGCGACATGAACGAGACGGGCACGCGGTGGAAGATCGGCGCGATCACGAAGCCGATGAGGCCCATGTCGTGGAAGAGCGGCAGCCAGCTCACGCCGCGGTCCTCGTCGTTCGAGTCGAGGCCGACGCGCATCACCGCGTGCGCGTTCTCGGCGAGGTTGCCGTGCGTGACGACGACGCCCTTGGGGCGGCTCGTCGAGCCGCTCGTGAACTGGATGAAGCCGGGGTCGTCGAGGGTGAGGCCGGGGTCCCGCCAGAGCGCGGCGTCCCCGTCGAGATCGCTCATCCCGAGGATCTCCGAGAGGTCCGGCGCGGACTCGTGCACCTTGCCGATCACCGCGTGGATCTGGCGGTTCGTCACGAGCCACTTGGCGCGCGACGCGCCGACGATGTGCTTGCAGTGATCGAGGTAGCCGCCGAGCTGCCCGACGCCCATCGGCGGGTAGAGCGGCACCGGGACGCCGCCGCCCTGGATGATGCCGAGGAACGTCGGGACGAAGTCGCCCGTCTCCGGGAGGATGAGCGCGACGTGATCGCGCTTCTTCATCCCGCGCGCCTGGAGCGCCGCGCCGATCGACTTCGCGCGCGAGAGGAGCGACTCCCAGGTGTGCTCCTCCTCGGTGCGGTCGTCCTTGACGAAGGTGAACCCGTAGCCCGTGCGCGTGGCGGCGCCCTCGAGCGCCTCGGGCATGGTGATGAGTGCCTTGTCTCGGTTCGCGGTCATCGCGGCGGGCGATATAGCCGGCCCGCGGCGCGCTGACAAAGCCCGCGCGCGGTCGCATCATCGGGGGCCAGTGGACCTCCTCGCGGAGCACGTGGGCCTGCGGCTCGACGCCTACCGGCGTCGCCCGGACTTCCGCGGGCACGGGACCGCGCGGGCGAAGATCCGCGAGCACCTCGCGCCGATCCACGAGCACGGCGAGGCGCGCACGCTGCGCGCGGGCGGGCGCCTCGACGCGGTCGTCGCGTGGCGGCTCGACGAGGACTCCTGGTACGGGCCGCCGGTCCACACCCTCGCGATCGACCATCGGCGCGGCGCCGACGTCGAGGCGTGGCTCCGCGACGTGCTCGCCGAGGTGCTGCCGCTCTACGACGCCGAGCTCGATCTCGTCGTCGACGCGGCGTACCCGCAGGCGTATCGCGCGCTCCTCGCCGCGGGCGTCGGCGTCGACAGCGTCCAGCTCCTCGGCGACGTGGCACGCGCGAGGAGGAACCTGCGCGCCGGCGCGCTGCCCGAGGGCGTCGTCCTGGATCGCCTCCGGCCGGCCGACGTCGACGCGCTCATCGCGCTCTACGCGGAGACCTTCGCGGCGGCGCCCGAGTACTGCTGGTTCGGCGCCTATCCGAAGGCGCTGAGCCGGCAGCGCGATCGGCTCGAGGTCGCGCTCCTCGACGAGGCGCACCTCGAGCTCGTGCTGCGCACGAAGGACGGCCCGCGCGGCCACGCGAGCGCGACGGTCGTCCACGACAACGCGTTCTGGGGTCCGACCGCGGGGATGAGCCTGTGCTTCGCGCCCGAGCTGCGCGGCCGCGGCGTGCTCCGCCCCGTGTACCGCGCGCTCCTCGACGGAATGCACGAGCGCGGCGCGGTCGCGTTCAAGGGCGGGACGAGCCAGCCCGCGGTGATGCGGCTCGCGCTCGAGATGGGGCGGACGCTCTCGGCCGTGAACCTGCGCCGCCGCGCGCACTTCGACGAGGCGCACTTCGCGCCCTTCCTTCCGCTTCGGTAACATGGGTGTCCATGTCGAGAGGTTCGTCGATCGCCGCGCTCCTGCTCCTCACCGCCTGCGGCGCGCGCACCCCGCTCGCCGCGGATCACGACGCGGGCGCGCCGGGGCCCGCGCCGCGCGACGCCGGGGCACGCGATGCGGGCGACGTGCCGCCGATGCGCCGCGACGCGGGGCTCCCCGACGGGGGGCCGCCTCCGACCGAGGGCTGCACCCTCGAGCTGCGCGTCCCGCCCACGACCATCTTCAGCGAGCGCTCGGGCTCGTTCCACG
>JAYRVK010001219.1:0-20209 GCA_041918555.1 Sandaracinaceae bacterium | reverse complement strand
CTCGGCGGCCAGCACGCGCCACTTCTCGAAGAGCCCGAAGGGGTAGCGGGTCCGCACGATCACCCCGCTCAAGCGCAGCGCGCCGCGCCGCTTCGGGACGAGGCGGTACGCGCCGCACGCGCTCTGGCCGGGCGCGACCTTGAGGAACCAGCAGCGGCCTTCGCGATCGACCTCGCCCTCGGCGACGTCCTCGAGCTCGATCGAGTAGCTCGGCGCGCGCCGCTTGAGGTTCTCGACCTCGAGCTCGACGAGGCACGGCGCCCCCGCGAACGCACGGCGCGGCAGCCGTCGTCGCACCCGCACGTCGCGGAGCACGAGCTCCGAGAGGATCCCGCTCAACACGATGAGGCTGAGCAGCAGCCCGAGCACGAGGTAGAGGAGGTTGTTGCCGGTGTTGACCGCGGCCGCGCCGACGCCGAGCGTCACGAGCACGAAGACGCGGCCCTCTCGCGTGAACTTGAGCTCACGCGGCGCGCCCCTTCGCCTCTTCTTCTTCGCGGTCACACGGGGACCGGGATCTGCGAGAGGAGATCGCGGATCACGCGCTCGGCGTCGGTGCGGTCCGACGCGAGGTCGCGCGCGCCGCGCACCCGCACGCGGTGCGCGAGGGCGGCGACCGCCACGGCCTTGACGTCGTCGGGTGTCGCGAACGCGCGCCCGAGCACCAGCGCGTGGGCGCGAGCCGCCCGCTCGAGCGCGAGGACCGCGCGGGTCGACGCGCCGAGCTCGAGGAGCGGGCTCGTGCGCGTGGCCAGCGCGAGCTCGTGCACGTAGTCGTAGAGCGGCGCCTCGACGCGGATCGCGTCGACGGAGGCCTGCGCGGCGAGCACCTCCTCGCGCGTCGCGACCGGCGCGAGGGTCTCGAGCGGATCCTCGCCGCGGCGCCGCGCGATCAGCGCGCGCTCCACCTCGGGGGGGGGGTACCCGAGCCGCAAGCGCAGGAAGAAGCGGTCGAGCTGCGACTCGGGCAGGGGGTACGTGCCGTAGAACTCCTCTGGGTTCTGCGTGGCGATCACGAAGAACGGTGCCTCGAGGGCGTGCGTGCGCCCGTCGATCGTCACGCGCCGCTCCGCCATCGCCTCGAGCAGGGCGGACTGGGTCTTGGGCGTGGTGCGGTTGATCTCGTCCGCGAGGAGCACCTGGGTGAAGATGGGCCCGGGTCGGAAGTCGAAGCGCCCCGTCGCGGCATCGAACACCGAGCCCCCGAGGACGTCCGCGGGCATGAGGTCGCTCGTGAATTGGATCCGGCGGAACTCGAGGCCGAGCGAGGCCGCGAGCGCGCGCGCGAGCGTGGTCTTGCCGACACCGGGCACGTCCTCGACGAGCAGGTGACCGCCCGCGAGGAGCGCGACGACCGCGAGCTCGATCTCGCGCGGCTTCCCCTCGAGGGCGAGCGCGACGTTCCGGAGGATCCGCGGGACGAGGGAGACGGCGCGCTTCTCCGAGAGGGCCTCGGCTTCCACCGCGTCGACCTTAGGGCCTCGCCTCCGCGTCGTCGAGCGGCAGCGCGACGCAGAGCACCGTGCCCGCGCCCGGCGCCACGTCGGCCCACACGTCGCCACCGTGCAGCCGCACGAGCGAGCGCGACAGGCTGAGCGCCATCCCGAGCCCGCCGAGCCGGCGGCCCGCGGGCGCGCTGATCTCCTCGAACGCCTCGAAGATGCGCGCCACCTCGGCGGTCGGGAGCGCGCCGATCGCGTCGTAGAACTCCACGCGGAGCTGGCGCTCCGGGCCCGGCGGGCCGAGCGCGGCCCGCGCGCGCAGGCGGACCGTCGTGCGCTCCATGCTCGCGGCCGCGTGCCGAAAGAGCGCGACGACGGCCTGCACGATGCGCGGCGCGTCGACGTACACCGGGGGCAGGCCCGGCTGGAGCTCGGCCTCGATCTCGACGTCGCGGCCCGCGACGAGCGCCCGCCCGCGGCGCACCGCCTCGGTCAGGATCTCCACGCTCGGGATCCAGCGTCGATCGAGGGTGAGGCGCCCCGCCTCGATCCGCGCGAGGTCCAGGGTGTCGGTCAGGAGCCGGATGAGCTCCTCGGACGAGCGACGGATCGTGGAGACGCTCTGGCGCTGCGCCTCGTTCAGCTCTCCGTCGACCCCGGACTCGAGGACCTGCGCGAAGCCCACGATCGAGTTGAGCGGGCTCTTGAGGTCGTGGCTCATCGACGCCATGAAGCGCGAGCGGAGCCGGCGCACCTCGTCGATCTCGGCCTCGGCCCGCCGCGCCTCGGCCGCCTCCTCCGCGAGCTCGCGCGCCCGCTCCCTCAAGCGCTGCTCGAGCGCGCGGAGCCACGGATCGGTGGGCGGCGCGGCGCGCGGGATCCGGACGAGCCCGCCGCGCACGTCGACGTCCCCGATGCGGCGCGCGAGCGCGAGCGCCTCGCGCTCGGTGCGGGCCGCGCGGTACGCGATCCACGCCCCCGCGAGCACTGCGCAACACGTGCTGCCCCCCGCGGCCAGCGCGACGTCGGGGCTCCGATCGATCGCGAGGGCGAGCAGCGACGTGGCGAGCCACGGCGCGGCGACCCGCGCCCCGAAGACGTGCCCGGGCGGCCGGAGCTCGGCCGTCACGAACCCGGACCACGCGCGCTCGAGCGCCACCGACGCGAGCACCGAGACCGCGACGGTGAGCAGCGCGTCCGCGGGCACGCCGCGCGCGAGCCGCGGCGAGAGGAAGAGCGCGGTCGCCATCGGCGGGACGTACGCGGCGAGCGAGGCCCCGGGCGCGCGCCGGCTCAGGTGATCGCGGAGGCCCCAGACGGTGCCGAGCACGGTGGTGGCCCCGAGGAGCAGGCCCGTCTCGAAGCGCGCGAGCGGGATCGCGAGCGCGCTCGAGAGCACGAGCAGGAGCGCCAGCTCGGCCGCGAGGAGCGCGACGAGCACGAGCGCGGCCCGCTGCACGACCGGCGTCACCCCATCGACCTCCGCAAGAGGACCGAGATCGAGGTGCCCACACCGCGCTGGCTCTCGATCTCGATCGTCCCGCCGTGCCACTCGACCATCTCGCGCACGATCGAGAGGCCGAGCCCCGCGCCTCCGTCGCGCGAGCGCGCGCTGCCGGCCTGGGTGAACGGCGCGAAGAGCGTGGGCAGGGCGTCGGGCTCGATGCCGACGCCGGTGTCCACCACCGTGATGCGGACGTCGTCGCCGTCCTCGCGAGCGCGGAAGATCACCTCGCCGCGCTCGGTCGCGCGGAGCGCGTTGGTCCCGAGGTTGACGAGGATCTGGCGCAGCCGGCGCTCGTCGGCGATCGGACCCCGCAAGTCCTTTTGCACGTCGACGCGGATCGCGATCGGCCGCCCGGCGAGCTGCCCCTCGAGGATCCGAGCCACCTGCGCGAGGAGCGGCGCGAGGTCGACGTACGCGATGGGCAGCGGCGTCCCGTGGCGCGGGCTCCACTCGGAGAGCGCCGCCTGCACCAGCTCGGAGAGGTAGCTCCCCGCGTCGCGGATCGCCGCGACGTCCTCGCGCTGCCGTGGATCGAGCGGCCCGTCGACCTCCTCGAGGAGCACGTCGGCGAAGCCGAGGATCGCGTTCAGCGGCGTGCGCAGCTCGTGGCGCACGGAGGCCACGAACTCCTCGCGGAACCGGCCTGCGGTCTCTGCCCGCGTGACGTGCGCGGCCCACTCCTCGCCCGCCGCGGCGATGTCGCGCTCGACCCGGTCGAGCGCCTCGTCGAGCTCGCGCACGCGGCTCGCGGGGTGCCGCAACGGCGCGAGCG
This sequence comes from Sandaracinaceae bacterium, assembly GCA_041918555.1. Taxonomy (GTDB): domain Bacteria; phylum Myxococcota_A; class Polyangia; order Polyangiales; family Sandaracinaceae; genus JACKEC01. The sequence continues at coordinate 16,488 of JAYRVK010001219.1, read as the reverse complement.
CGGTCGCGAGCGCGAGGAGGGCCGCGAGCGCGCCGAGCACGGCCACCGCCGTGGCGTCGACGCCGATCGCGACGAGCGGAAGGGCGATCGCCAGGAGCGCGACAAGCCGGGCCGTGAGCTCGACAGGCATCCGGGCCCGCCCTACCAGGCGCGACTCAGCTGTTGTTGATCGGGCCCGGGCCGCCGAAGTTCGGGTCGCACACGGAGAACTCGGTCTTCGCGCACGAGAGCGCGAGCGTCTCGAACGCGGTCGAGTCCACGATGGCGGGTGCCTCGTAGACGCGGCGGCGGTGCGACGCGGGGTCCGGGGAGCCGCTGGGCTTCGCGTGTTCAGTCATCGTGGTCTCTGCTTTCGAGGGTCAGTAGAGGATAGTGAGCCGGCCCGCGGCGCTGTTGGCGGCCGGCTCCCCGACTCCGATGTCGTTCCAACCGTCGCCGTTCACGTCTCCGACGAAGCCGGGCCGGCGAAGGCCGTCCGTCCCGCGGAGCGAGGGTGTGGCCTCGGACCGCGCGCGATCCACGGCGGGGGTGGCGCCGTAGAACAGCTCGATCGAGCCGTTCGGATCGTCGCCGAACTCGCGCGAGCCGACCGAGAGGTCGTTGATGGTGTCGCGATCGAGATCACCCAGGTTGCCGAAGGCCCCGTGGCGCGACGTGGCGATGAACCCGCCAAACGTGTCACCGTCCCGGTTCCCGGGGGCGTCGTTGGTCACGAGAAACAGGCTCGTCGCCGCGAAGCCACTGCCCGTCCCGAGGTAAACCTCGACGCGACCGGCGCTCGCACCGACGGGTCCATAGGCCTGAAGGTCAGGGAAGGAGTCGCCGTTCGCGTCCCCGGCAGCGACCACTACGCCGTACCGACCCACGATGTCCGTCGCGAAGATCGTGACGGCCGAGGCCGGCACCATCTGGATGCCGGAGCCCGTGTAGTCCTGCCCCTGGACTAGGAGAAGGCTGGCGTTGCCGCCCGCTGAGCCGGGGGCTCCGATCACGATCTCCGAGCGCGCGTCGGCGTCGATCGACCCCATCCCGGCGAGGCCGATCCCCATCGCAGCGACGCTCGCGGCGGGGGGCGTGATCACGAAGCCCCGAGGCGCCATGGCGTGGCCTGCGGAGACCACGAAGCTGGTCCCCGAGACGAGGTGTGACCCGCCCCTCACGACGTACACCTCACCTCGGAACCCCGAGACCGCCGGCGCCCCGGCGAGGAGGTCGAACACGCCGTCCCCGTCGAAGTCGGCCGTCGAGAGCGTGCTCCCGAACGCCGCCGACCCCGCCGGCCGCGTGAGGAGGATGTCGGGCGCGCACGTGGGCAGGTCGGTGTCGCACGAGGCCGGCCAGGCCGTGGCACGCCCGAAGAAGACGAGGATCCGGCCCTGGTTCGACTCCGCGTTGGGCGCCGCGATCGCGAAGTCGTCGAGGCCATCGCCGTTGAAGTCTCCGAGGCCGATGGCCTCGGCACCGAAGCTGGCGTGCGACGAGCGGAAGGTCACCGCCGGCGCGGTCGGCAGCGCGCCCGTCGACCCGTACCAGAGGTACGCGGTGCCGGTCCCGCCCGTGAGCACGTCCGCGATCATGTCGCCGTTGAGGTCCCCAACCGCGAAGACTTCGTTCGCGAAGCCGGTCGTCCCGACCCCGTCGACCACGTGGGTGAGGAACGGGAGCGAGACCGAGACGTTCGGACCGATCCCGGTCAGCCCTCCCGCGGCGTCCGCGCCGCGCAGGACGCACGAGACGTCGTCCCCGGTGTGGAAGCCGGCGACATCCTCCGACTCCATCGTCCCGGCGGTGCCGGGGACGGTGGTGATCGGCAGGACCCGCGCCGCGGTCCAGCCCGCCTCGTCCGTGATCGGCGAGGCCGCGCAGCGGAGCTCGTAGCTCGCGAGCGGCGCGCCCCCGTCGTCGAGGGCCGTCCACTGGAAGCGCACGGTTCCGGCGCGCCGGTCGAGCACCATCGCGGCCACCGGATCGATCGTTCCGCTCGGACCCATGGTGTCCACGCCGAAGTCGATCGTCGCGCTCGCCGTCCCCCGCGCGTCGGTGACCTCGACCGTGAGCGTGTTCGGCCCCTCCGCCGCGTCGATGCAGACGTCGATGCCGCGCGCGCGCACGCGGTCCGTGATCATCGCGGTGCCCACGCGGACGACGACGGTCGAGCCGCGCGGTGCGTCGCTCGTACCGAGCACGTTGACTTGCATCCCGGGATCCGTCGAGCAGTCCTCCGCCGCACCGAGGACGTCTCCCTCCGTGGGGCTCGTGATCACGAGGCTCGGGAGATCGGTCACGGTGACGGCGCACGCGCCCGAGCGGCCCAGGTTGCCCGCGCCGTCGGTCGCCGTCGCCGTGATCTCGAGGAGCCCGCCCGCGGAGTAGCTCGCCATGAAGCTCGACGACGCGCCCACGCTGGAGTCGGTCGCGGTGAAGATCGGCGTACCGCCCGCGGGGCCGATGCTCAGCGTGACGGGCGCGCGCGTGTCGCCGCGACCGACGGCGGTGCGGTACTGGAAGCCCGGGGTCGAGGCGTCCTCGTCCTGCGTGGCCGCGCTGAGCGTCGCCCCACAGACCGGCCGGGTGATCGAGAGGCTCGGCGCGTTGCAGTCCGAGTAGAGCAGGACGGGAGCGCTCATCCCGACCACGCGGTCGATCGTCATGCGCGCCTCGAGCGGGAACGCGGTCCCGTCCTCCTGGTTGGGCAGCGCGACGGCGTCGAACGAGGCCCGCCCCGTGTAAGGCGACGGGACCGTGGCGTCGGCCTCGCAGGTCGCGGATGCGACGAGCGTCGCGGTGTCCGCGCGGTAGAGCTCCACCGTCTGGCCGACGCGATCGCAGTACACCTCGGCGTCTTGCGCACACGTCGTGTCGCCCGGCGTGAGGTCGGTGGCCTGGTTGAAGCGCGCGTCCGCGGACGGCGCGGCGATCTCGAGCGCCGGGAAGTCGCTCCCGAAACGCAGCCCGACCCGGGCCTCGCTCACGTTGCCCGCCTCGTCGCTCGTCTGCGCGCAGAGCTCCTGCATCGCCGTCGTCGCGAGCGTCGCCTCCTCGGACCACGACGCGGCGACCGCTCCGAAGGACATGGCGTCGATGCCGCTGCACAGGCCGACCCGGAGCCCCGTGCAGTCCGACCCCGCAGTTCCGCCCACCGCGATCTGGACCCCCGGAGTCGCGGGATCGACGTCATCCTCGACGACGATCAGCTGGCCCTCGGTGGGGCTCTCGACCGTGACGCCACAGCCCGTGATGTCGACCGTCCACTCCGCCGCCCCGGACCGGGTGGTGTTGCCGAGGGAGTCCGTGCACTCCGCGACGACGCGGTGCAGGGCCTCGGTCAGGGACACGTTGCCGAACGTCGCGGTGCCTCCGGTGAACGACGCGCTCATCGCTCCGTCTACGTCGCCGTCGATGATCAAGCGACCCTGCACCCCGCTATCCGTCGTGACCTCGAAGTCGGTCTGGAAGCCGTCGGCCGCCGAGGTGTCGTCGTCGGAGCTCAGGAACGCGGTGCCGGTGCCCGGCTGCGAGATCGCGCAGCTCGGGCCCTCGCACTCGACGTAGACCGGCAGCGGATAGTCGGCGGCGCAGCCGAGCCCCGCCGCGTCGGTCACCGCGACGCGGATCGTGTTCGCGCTGGTCGGGCCGCGGTTGTCGAGCGCGACGCCCGTGAAGCGCGCCACGCCGCCGGTCACCGTGGTGCTGGCGCGCGGGGTCGAGTTGACGAAGATCTGCGCCTCGGATCCGTCCGGGGCGCTCGTCGCGACGACCACCGAGGTCTCGAACGTCGCGCCGCAGGCCTCGCCGTCCGTGTCGTCGGCGGAGGTCAGGCGGACCGCGTCGCCGGCCACCTCGGGCTCGACGAACGTGATCGAGAAGCAAGCGTCGTTGACGACGACGACGACGTCGTCCGAGCGGATCCCGCCCTCGCGCGTCACGGCCACGAGCGTGTGGGTCCCGTTCGCGAGGGACACGCCCTCCCAGAGGAGCCCTCCGGCCGCGTCGACCACGGCGCTCGCCGCGCTCGCCCCGTCGACGAGCAGATCGACGCTGGCCCCGCTCGACAGGTTGTCCGAGCTCGCGGTGACGTCGATCTGCACGCCGGCCGTGGCGGGATTGGTGTCGTCGGCCGCGCCCAGGGTGCTGCCCGTGGTGGGATCGGTGATCGTGAGCGTGGCGCCCTCCGGCCCCGGGCAGCCGCTCGAGAAGAGAGCGAAAGCGAGCGCCCAGCGGGCGCAAGAAGACATATTCACGACGGATCCCCCTCGATTGGTGGGCAGAAAGACATGCGCAGGCTCATGGTACTTGCCCCTCCGTCGATTTCAATCGGGGCACGGTCCGTCGCCGGATCTGGGTGAGCGCCTCGGGCGCGCGCGCCCAGGATCGGTCGCGGCGCGCGAGATCGTCGTCGGTGAGCTCCGCCCGTACGGTGACGAACGCGGACTCGCCGACCTGTCGATACGGACCGAGCTCGACGTCCTCGCGCTCGCCGACCGCAATCGACGGAGCGACCCCATGCGCGAGCTCGTGGTGCAGGCGCGCGCGGGCGCACGCGCTCGCGTACGGCGCGAGGGCGTCGCTACCCTCGGCGCGCGCCACCGCGAAGCAGCGACCGCAGCCGGATCGGAGATCGCAGATCCGACAGCCGGGCAGATCCGCCCACGTCAGCGCGCGGATCTCGCGCGCCGCGGGATTCCCCTCCCACGCGGCGCGGACGCCGTCCTCTAGCGCATGCCCCACGGGGATCTGCAGCTGCGTGCACGGGCGCAGCTCGCCGTTCGCCTCGACGTGCACGTGGCCGCTGCACGCGCCGCACACCGATCGCTCGAGCGGGCGCGGCGCCGTGTTGCCCTCCCGCGCGAGCACCGGATGCCGCAGCGCCGCGAGGTACGCGGCGTCGTCGATGCGGAAGCGCTCGGGCGTGGCGTCGCCGTCCTCGCGGGGGTCGAGCGTGGGGTCGACCATGAACTCCGCGCCGACCGAGCGCGCGAGCGCCACGTACTCGTCGACGCCGTCGTGGTTCATGGACATGAGCGGCGTCTTGAGCACGACCGCGACGCCGCGCTCGCGCAGGTGGCGCGCGCCCGCGACCGTCTTGTCGAACGAGCCGGGCACACACGTCACCGCGTCGTGCACCGCCGCGTCGTGCGAGTAGAGGCTCATCTGAACCTCCATCACGCCGAGCTCCGCGAGCCGCGCGGCCATCTCGCGCGTCATGGTCAGGCCGTTCGTGTAGAGCTTGATCGCGAAGGAGCGCTTGCGCGCGTGGGCGATCAGCTCGAACAGGTCCTTGCGGAGCGTCGCCTCGCCGCCGGAGATCGTCAGGATCAGCACGCCCATGTCGGCGAGCTCGTCGAGGATCCGCTTCCAGTCGTCGGTCGGCAGCTCGCCCTTCTGCCCCTGCACCTGGTAGCAGTGAACGCAAGTCTCGTTGCATCGGTCCGCGACCTCGATCATCGCGGAGAGCGGGTAGTGCTCGTCGGGCCGCAGCGCACCCAAGATCTCGAGGACGCTCTTCTTCGCGCGGAACGACTTGAGGGGGGGGCTCACCGCGCCGCCTCCTCCACGCGCAGGGCCCCGAGCCCGCGCATCTCCTCCAAGAACCGCGCGACGTCCTCGGCGGCGCGCGCGCGCTCCACCTCGAACTCCGCCTCGACCGCGTCGACGAGCTCGCCGACGGATCGCTCGCGATCCTCGCCGAGCGCCTCCCAGACGAAGGTCCCGACCTCGTTCAGCGTGTGGAGCTCGCGCGTGTCGATGACGACGATGACGGCCTTGCCGTCGACCACGCGCGCGGCGACGCGGCTCGCGCGCGCGACCCGGCTGTCCAGGCCGATCACGACGCACCTCCGAGCCACGCGCGGAGGTCGCCGAGGAGCGATCGCCCGAGCACCGTGTGCGCCACGCCGACCCGGACCTCGGCGCTCATCGCGGTGAGCCGGTCCAAGAGATCGAGCTCACCCTCGACGCTGCGATCGGTCATCTGGGCCGACTCGCGGAGGATCCCCACGGCGCGCGACGTCGACGCATCGGTGATCGAGGGGCAGCGGTCCTTGACCACGCGCAGCACTCCGCGCAATGGCAACACTCGTTGCGTCGAGCTGGGCAGCGGGATCTCGTCGCCCCCGCACATCGGCGCGGCGTGCCAGCCCGCGGGGGTGGGGTACGCCGCGGCGCGGTCCCGCGCGTACGCGCGCGCGCCCGCGCAGTGGCTCGCCGCGGTCGTCTTGCCGGCGGTGGAGGGCCCGACGAAGAGCACCACGCCGCCGTCCACCTCGACCCCGCTCGCGTGGAGCACCACGCCGCCGACGCGGTCGAGGATCGCGCCGGCGAGCCCCGTGCAGAGCGAGGAGCACCCGTTCGCGTCCGGGCTCACGAGCCCGCGGGCCGCGAAGCTGCGCGGCGAGAGCTGCCGGACCTCGGCCCGGACGCGGCACGTCCGGATCGCGCCCGCCGCACCCCGCCACTCGGCGACGATCTCGCGGCCGGCGAGCTCGCCCGCGAGCTCGCGCGCCGGCGCGAGCGCCACGCGCACCGAGGCGGCGACGGGCCCGGCCGAGAAGGGAGCCCGGTAGTCGCGGTGCTCAGCCCCCAGCGCGAAGCGGAGATCGGGCGCGCACGCGACGTCGAACGCCACTCCGGCGTACACGAATTGGCCCGAATCCGAGGCGATCTCGGCCGGGGGGGGCTCGACGTGCAACGGCTCCATCACAGGAGGACCACCTCCTCGACGTCGAGCGCCTCCTGCGCGACGACGCTCCGCATCTCCTCGTCCCGTTTCGTGGCGAGCTCGTAGAGTTCAGCGAGGAGGGCGGGATACTCGCGGATGGCCTCCTTGAACTCGGCGGCGGTGAGCCGCAGCGCGACCGTGTCGTGGGTCGCCACGACGTCCGCGGTCGCCGGGCGGCGGAGCACCAGCGCGATCTCGCCGACGACGTCCCCGGGGCCGAGCTCCGCGACGAGCACCTCGTCGCCGTCCGAGTCGGCGCCTACCACGCGGACGTTCCCGCTCGCGATCAGGAGCAGCCCGGCGGCCTCGTCGCCGCGCCGCACGAGGGGCTCCCCCGCGGCGAAGGACACGGGGGTGAACCGCGCGACGAGGGCCTCGCGCTCCTCGTCGGCGACCGCGCCCAGGATCCGGCTGTGCCGCAGGAGGTTCGAGATCATGCGCGCGCGGCAGAACGCGGAGAGCTCCCGCCCGATCGCGGGGGTCGCCTCGCTCAGCGCCTCGAGCTTCCTCACCGGGGCCGCGAGGAGCTGGACGGCGTCGACCGCGCGGACCGAGGCCGCGCGGGGCGCGCCGCTGACGAGCGCCATCTCGCCGAAGATCGCCCCCGGGCCGAGCTCGGCGAGGAAGACGCGCTCCTCGCCCGCCATGCGCTCGGCGCGGAGGTACCCGCGCACCACGACGTACATCTCGGTGCCCTCCTCGCCCTCGAGCACCGCGGGATCGCCCGGCCGCACGCCGCGCACCTCGAGCGCGGCGAGCAGCGGCTCGAGCTCGCGGGGCGCCAGCGCGGAGAAGAGCGGCAAGGTCGGGACGGGCCTCCGTCCGGCGGGCCGCGTTCGCTCGCGCAGCGCCGCGAACGCGCGGAACACCAAGGCCTCCCCGCGCTCCCGGGGGTCCACCGAGCGGGCAGGCGGGAGCGCCGGCGGCGCGGGCGAGACCTCGGCGAGCCGCGCGCTCCCGGCCCCGAACGCCGCGGCCACGCGATCGAGCCCCGCGCCGGCCACCTGCGCCATCACGACCGCGTCCGCGAGCTCGCCGCGATCGATGAAGACGTCGACGAGGTCGGACGCGACCTCTCTCGCCGCCGGATCGCTGCGCGCCAGCACTTGGACGAGGAGCGCCGCCGTGTGATCCTGCGACGCGTCGGCCTCGAGCAGCGCCACGCACCGCCGGATCGCCGCCTCGGTGCGGCCCTCGAGCCAGGCCGTCCACGCTTCGTCGAGGCTGTCGAGCTGGAGCGCCATGCGGCGCGCCACGCTAGCACGCGCCCCGGTCCCCACAAAGGACCGGAGCGCGCTGGCGCCCACGCCCACTCGAGTCAGAGAGTGTCGATGAATCGATCGAGCCGAGCCCACGCGCGTCGATCGAGCCCAGGCCGGCGCGCAGCGCCGGCCGTCGGGCGAGGGGGCCCCGCGCCTCGCGCGGGGAGCGAACGCGCGCCAGCGCGTTCGGACGAGGCCCCCGCGCGTCCCCGCGCGTGGGGGAGAGGGCGCGCAGCCCCCTTCGGCAACTCCGCCGCCGGGCGGCGGCGGCGGGGGGGGGCCCCCGCCCATCGTCGTCCCGATCAGCTCCGCGCGGATCGCGGTGAAGTCGAACGCCGCGCTGTAGCCGTCGGCGATCTGCGGGCTGGAGAAGCAGCCGCGCCCGTCGACGCGGGTCCCGTCGCCGTCGATGCACGAGGTCACCACGGCCTGGCACGAGTCTCCTCCCGTCACCTCGAAGCCCTCGAGGCCGTCGGCGTCGAGATCGAGGTCGGGCGCCGTCGCGCTGAAGCGCACCGGGATCATCATCTCGCCGAAGTTGATGGTCGCCGAGCCGCCCGCGATGATCACGTCGAGGAGCTCGGCGGGCATCCCGCCGTCGCAGGGCGGATCGGTCACGAGCATGTCGCCGATGAAGCCGCCGAGGAGCGCGAGCAGGCTCGCCGGGATCCCGCCGCAGAGCAGGCCGTCCTGGATCTCGTAGAGCTCGCCGTCTGCGACGGTCCGACCGAGCACGCGGCCCTGCTTGAGATCGATCGGGAAGAACCCGATCGGGAGCGGGATGTCCTCGGGCCCGCCCGCGAGCATCGAGCTCGCGACCGAGGACTGCACCGACGTCAGCGGCGCGCCCTCGGGGGTCAGCGCGCCCGAGTCCACGAGGAACTGCCCGCTCCCCGTGAAGTTGTTCATCGTGTTCATGTCGCCGTCGGCGCCCTGCAGCCAGGCGATGCGGAAGTCCTCGTCGTTCGCGCCGCTCGGATCGTCGAGCCCGAGGAACGCGAGAAGCAGGGTGACGTCACCGTTCGTGATCGCCTGCTCGATCAGCGGACCGAACGCCGCCGAGAGGAGGCCGAGCGCGCGCGCGAACGCGTTGTCGGGCGAGCCGTCGCCGTTGAAGTCGCAGCCCTCGGTGCGGCCGGCGAGCCCGAGCGAGCTCATCACGAGCGCGATCTCTTCGCGACACGCCGCGTCGCAGCCGTCCCACGGATCGGTATTGCCGGGCTCGTTCTCGCACTCCTCGGGCGCCTCGAGCGTTCCGTCGCCACAGCCCGTGACCTCGGTGCAGTCCGCGCCGCAGCTCGGGGTCGAGTCGCAGATCTCACCGGCCGCGAAGTCGACGATCCCGTTCCCGCAGCTCTCGTCGCTCTCGCAGTCCGAACGGCATCCGTCGCCCGACGCGTTGTTGCCGTCGTCGCAGACCTCGCCGGAGTCCTCCGTCCCGTCGCCGCAGTACGACTCGCGATTGCAGGTCGCGTCGCAGCCGTCGCCGGGCGTCGCGTTCCCGTCGTCGCACATCTCCCCCGGATCCACGGTGCCGTTCGGGCACAGATCCGTCGGTCCCGCGTCGGGGAGCACGGCCGCGTCGAACATGATCATGCCGCCCGCGTCGTCGCCGCCGTGGGTCTCGCTGCACGCCGAGCCCACCGCGCCCGCCAGCGCGAGAAGGGCTCCCAAGCCAAGGCGCTTCATCCTCGAACCTCCGTTTGTTCCGCCACTGCCCCGCGCGCCGGCGCGCGAGGCGCCGGGAACTTACCGCAGCGCATCCGTCAAGAGAAGGACAGGACCGCCTTACGGGAGCCTGTAAGCCTCAGTCGGACTCGATCTCGGCGAGCACCGTGCGCGCGCGGCGGAGCTCCTCGCGGAGCGTCACGGTCTTGGCCGAGTCCGCGTCGGCGTTGCGCCGCAGGAACGCTCGCAGGTGCGCGGCGGCGGCGCGGTCGTCGCCCATCTCGTGTCGAAGCATCCCCAGGACGAGCTCGCCGTATCCCTTGCGTGCCTTCTCGGAGCGCTCGAGGTCCCCCAGGATCGCGTCGAGCTCGTCGACCGGCTCGCCCGCCTCCATCAGCACCCACGCGCGGTGCGCCCGCAAGAGGGGCCGGTCCTCGCGCGCCCATCGCTCGGCGCGCGCGAGCGCCACCTCGGCGCCGTCGAGGTCGCCCGCGAAGTGGAGCAGCGTCGCCAGCGCCCAGTTCTGGAAGCTGCGCCGATCCGGCGGGGCGGTGCGCGCGGCCATGCGCTGGGCCGCGATGGCGCGGGCGGTCTGTCCGAGCGCGGCGTGGGCGCGGGAGGCGTCGTGGTGGGCGACGTCGACGAGGGACGTCGCCAGGTCCGTCATCTGCGTCGCGATGTCCACCGCGGTCTGGAAGCGATGCGACTCCACGTGCGCGAGGTAGATCTGGCGCAGCAACAGGTGCTGCGTATCAGGCTCGACGGACTCGCCTCCGACCTCGAGGCCCTCGCGGGCGAGGTCCGCGCGCTCTTTCGGAGACTCGGCCTCGAGCGCGCGCCGGAGGAGATCCTCGGGCGTGCGCGCGGGTGAGACGTCCTTCAGCGGCATGACCCTCTCATTGATACGTTTATCCACAACGATAGCACAGCACACCGTTCTGTCGATTCCGTATGAGATCCGACGAGTTATCGGGATCTATCCACAATTTGTCCCCGCCGAGAGCGATCGGCTGGGGATGACTCAGCCGTAGAGGAACGCCTCGATCTCGGCGCGCCGGGCGCACGCGTCCTTCCGGCCGAGCGCGATGAGCTCGCGCGCGTACCCCCCATCGAAGAGCAGGTAGCTCGCGAGGTCGGCGGCCTGGGTCCCTTCACCGACGTCGATCATGCGCAGCAGCGTGCGGCCGAGCTGCCGTCGCAAGACCACGCGCTCGCGCCGGAGGAACTCGCGCGCGACATGGCCGAGGTCCTCGCTCGGGCGGATCGCGAAGGCCGAGACCGGCCGGCGTGGGGGCGCACCGCGGGCGGCGGCGGCGAGGTTCAGGCGCTCGACGAAGTCGGGCCCGAAAGCGGCGACGCCGTCGGAGAGCAGCTCGTTCACGCGCGACAGCTCTTCGAGATCGAGGTTCACGTGGTCGAGCATGAAGGCGTCGAGCACCTTGCCGAGGAGGAAGGGGAGCCCCGGATATCGCCCCGGCTCCATCTGCCCCACCTCCGACGCGGCGCTGAGGCCGACCACGAACACGCGGTCGGCGCCCAGGTGAATCGCCGGAGACAGCGGCGTGTTGAGCCGCAGGCCCCCGTCGCAGTAGAGGTCCGAGCGGATGGCGACGGGCGGGAAGACGACAGGTATCGCTGCTGAGGCGAGGACGTGGTGCGGGAGGATGTGCGCCGCGCGGACGACCACCTGTCGCGGCAGCCCGAGCGGCAGCGCGACACCGGGGGCCCGATCGACGAAGCACACGGGGCGGCCCGTTCGGACGTGCGTCGCGGTCGCCGTGAACGCCCCGAGCGCGCCGACCCGGAGGTTTCGCGCGAGCTGGCGGTAGTCGATCCCGCGTCGGATGATGTCGGTCATCGGCGTGGCGTCGAAGAGGCCCGCGCCGCGGCGGCCCCCGAGCAGGACGCGGTGCAGGCGCGTCGCCTGGAGCACGTCGAACCCGAGCACGTCGGGCAGCGTGATGTCCCGCCACATCCGCTCGAGCCGCGCGACCCCGGCGACCGGGTCGTGGACGTTGGCCGCGACGAACGCCCCGTTGATGGCGCCGACGCTGGTGCCACACACGAAGCGCAGCGGCCAGCGCCCGCGCTCCCGCACGAGGTCGCCGAGGACGAACGAGAGGACGCCGACCTCGTAGGCGCCGCGCGCTCCGCCCCCGCTGAGGATCAGCCCGAGGGTCACGAGCGTCCGTTGCGGATGGCGCGCACGTGGGGGGCGCCGAGGTACGTGGCGCGCAGCCCATCGTCGACGATCTGGGCGAGCCGGGTGTCGACGAGGTCTCGCGCGCGACCGATCGCCTCGTCGGCCGCGGCGCGGTCGCCCGCCAACGCGAAGGCGCGCGCGAGGCTGAGCTGGATGTGCTCGACCCGCTCGACCCCATCGCGGCCGCGCACGCGATCCGCGAGCTGGCGCGCGAGCCGGCGCGCCTCCTCCAGCTCACCGCTCCGCGCGAGCGCCTCGGCGCGCGCCGCCAACCCGAGCTGCTCGTAGCCTCGCGCGCCGGCCGCCTTCGCGTGACGGATCGCGTCCTGGGCGCTCTCGGCGGCGCGCGCGAAGTCCTGCCGCACGGCCTGGATCGCGGCGTCGACGAGGGCGACGTGGGCGAGGTCGTACGGATCGCCGATCCGGTCCGCGATCGCGCGGGCGTCCTCGAGCACGCCCTCGGCCGCCCCCAGGTCGCCGATGTGGATCGCGAGCAGCTCGCTCATCGCGCAGAGCGCGTCGGCCTGGGCCGACTGATCGGCGACCGCGTCGAACACGTCGAGCGCGCGGCGCAGGAACGCGAGCGCGTTCTCCACGTGGCCGAGCTCGCCGTAGAGCTGGCCGATGTTCGAGACCTTCCGGCCGAGGTGGATCCGGTCGCCGGCCTCGCGGTCGAGCAGCACCGACGCGCGGATGACCTTGATCGCGTCCTCGAACGCGCCGCGGTGCGCGAGCGCCACGCCGAGGCTCGAGAGCGCGTTCGCCTCGTGCGCCTTGAGCCCGAGCCGCCGGAAGATGACGATGGCCTCCGCCGACGACTCGAGGGACTCCTCGATCTGCGCGGCCCGCCACTCGAGGATCGCCTTCTGGACCAGGGTCTGCCCGCGAGCCGACAGCCAGCGCTCGTCGGTCTGCGCGCGCGCGAGCGCCCGGTCGAGCGCCTCGATCGCGCCGAGGGTGTCGCCCTGGTCACGACGCAGCTGCCCGAGCAGGCGGAGCGCCTCGATCTCGCTCCCCTTGTCGTCGGCCTGGATGGAGGCGTCGAGCGCCCGACGGAGCATCGCCTCGACGCCCGCGGGCCGCGCCGCGTCGAGATCGTATCGCGCGAGACGGCTGAACGCGATCGCGCTGTGCCGCGGCTGGCGGGTCTTCTCGGCGACGTCGCGCAGTGCTTCGAGCGCCGCGCGCTGCTCGGTGCGGCGGCCGAGCGAGCGCAGGATGTGCTCGCGCGCCTCGTGGGCCTCGAACGCGGCCTCCGCGGTCGGGGGGCTCAGGGCGAGCGCGCGCCCGAAGAAGCGCATCGCTTCGTCGAGCGAGTGCATCCGGTGCGCCGCCTTGCCGGCCGCGAGGTACGCGTCCGCGGCCCCGCTCCGATCCCCTGCCTGTTCGCGGTGGTGTGCGAGCCGCGCGGGCGAGATCGGGAGATCGAGCGCGGTGAGGTAGTTCGCCATCATGCGGTGCATCCGCACGCGATCCGCGCTGTCGATGCTCTCGTAGGCGACGTGGCGCACGACCGCGCTCGGGAAGAAGAGGCCGCCCCCGGCGCGGCGCTGGACGAGGCCCCGCTGCTCGAGCGCGCCGAGCTCGTCGTCGAGCTCTTCTCCGGTCAGCACGCGGAGCTCCGCGACGCGCATCCCGGGCCCGGTGACCGCCAGCCAGCGCAGCGCGTGCCGCTCGGGCTCCGGCAGCTCCGCCAGCCGCGCGGCGATCACGTCCTCGAGCGTGGTGGGGAGCGCGAAGGCGGCGCCCGATCGGCGGACGACCCGGCGCGTCTCCCCTTCGCCCTCGATCCAGACCGCGCCGCGATCGAGGAGCGCGTCGACGAGCTCGATGAGGAAGAACGGGTTGCCGCCCGCACGGTGGACGATCGCCTGGTGGATGTCCTGGGGCACCTTCGCGCCGCCGAAGCGGGCGGTGATGAGCGCGCGCCGCTCCGCGTCGTCGAGCTCGGCCAGGTCGACCCGCGCGACGCCGCCCAGGATCTCCTCGACTCGCTCGTCCGCGCGGCTCGAGACGATGACCATCAGGGGCACGTCGTAGGTGTGCGCCGTGAGGCGGGCCATGAGCGCGAGGCTCGGGGAGTCGACGAACTGGAGCGCGTCGACCCACACGACGCAGGGCCCGAGCCCGGCGAGGCCCCCGAGGAGGTGGCGCACCGCGCGGATCAGGCCCGCGCTGTGGTCAGCGGAGCCGTCCGAGGCCTTGAGCTGGGGGGCGACCAGCGGCTCGAGCGCCTCCAGGTCGGCCGACCGCGACTCGCCCGGCACGACCTTGCGCATCACCTTGGCGAGCCGCGCGAGCGCCTCCTCCGAGGAGGAGTCCTCCTCGATACCGGCCGCCTCGCGGACCAGCTCCGCGACTGCTTCGTAGGGCACCTCGGAGCTCCCGAACCCGCACTCGACGCGCAGGACCCGCGGCGCCGGATCGAGCTCCGCGAGCGCGGCCGCGACCAGCGCGCTCTTGCCTACCCCGAGCTCGCCGAGCACGGACATGTACGAGCTCTTGCGGCTCGCGATCACCTCCTCGTAGGCGCCGACGATCGCGTTGACCTCCGGCGTGCGGCCGAACAGCCCGACCTGTCCGACCATCGCCCGGGCCTCGGAGGCCCGCTCGTCCCGGGTTCGAGCGCCTCGCAGTCGATACGCGCGGAAGCGTCGGGGGCCCGCCTGCGTGCCGCTGATCCCGATCTCGCGTACGTGCTCCTCGTCGAACGAGAACTCCCGGCGCGCGAGCCGGTACACCTCGCCTGTGGCGAGGATCTCCCCCGGCTCGCCCTGGTCGCCGAGCTCGCGCGCGACCTCGAACACGACGTCGACCGGCTGGTAGCGCAGGCGACGCCCCGCCGCGGCCCGCACGGTGGCGACGACGCCGCGGCTGAGGCCGATCGACGCGCTCAGCGGCGAGAGCAGGTCCGCGCTGAGGCCCTCGAGGGCGTCGAGCACGTCCATCGCCATCCGCGTCGCGTGGAGCGGGTCGTCGACCGACACCCGCCCGAGGCCGATGAGCAGGCGGAACCCGCGCTTGCCGGTGCCCTCCGGCCAGTCGAGGATCGCATGGTACTTGAAGGCGATGTCCTCGAGCACGCGCACCGCGGCCGCGTCCACGCTGGGCCCCGTGCGCTCGACGCCGGTGACGCGATCGTCCATCGCGCCGCGGAAGCGGCCGTGGACCACCACCACGTTGCGCCGCTCCCGGAGCTCGCGGGCCCCGACGTGGGGGAGCGAGGCGTGGGTGTCGGCCGTCCCCGCGCCCCGGCTCTGCGAGGCGGTCCCGTCGGGGCTCGTGACCTCGCGGGGCGCGATCTCGGCGACGAAGCGCTCGAGGTCGACCGCGTCGAGCACCTCGTCCTGCACGTGGAGCCACCGCGTGAGCGCCGCCGCGAGGTCGCGAGCGCTCTGGTAGCGCTGCTCGCGGTCGAGCGCGGTGGCCTTGCGGACGACCTCGTTGAGCTCGGGCGGGACCCCCGGGTCGACGCTCCGCGGCAGGGTGTGGCGGCCATCGCGGACCTGCTCGAGGACCTCCATGCCCTGCTGCCCTGGGTACATCGCCCGGTTCATCAGGAGCTCGGCGAGGAGGATGCCGAGCGAGTACACGTCGCTCCGTCGATCGACCCGCTGCCCGCGGGCCTGCTCTGGAGACATGTAAGAGAACTTGCCCTTGATGACGCCGGTCTCCTCGCTGACGAGGCGCGCGCGCGCGATGCCGAAGTCGGCGATCTTGACGATCCCATCGTAGCTGCAGAGCACGTTCTGCGGGCTCACGTCGCGGTGCACGATCTCCATCGCGGCGCCGCTCTCGTCCTTGCGGTGGTGGGCGTAGTCGAGGCCCTTGCTCACCTCGCTCACGAGGTACGCCGAGAGCGTCGCGGGCAAGCGCCGCCCCGCGCGCCGGACCGCCGACACGAGCCGCCCCAGATCGAGCCCGTCGACGAACTCCATCGCGAGGAGGAATTCGCCCTTCACCTGCTCGAAGGCGTAGACCTGCACGATGTTCGGGTGGTTCAGGCGCATCGCGACCTTCGCCTCGTCCACGAACATCGAGATGAACTTCGGGCTGCGCGCGAAGGTGGGGAGCACGCGCTTGACGACCAGGACCTTCTCGATCCCCTCGGCGCCCGTCGAGCGCGCGAGGAACACCTCGGCCATCCCGCCCGCGCCGAGGCGGCGGACGATCCGGTAGCGCCCGAGGTGGGCCGGGGGAGGCGTGGTGGGGGCGGGCACGACGGCGCAGGATAACAAGGTGTATGCTCGCCGCGTGATCCGCCTCGCACGGCCCTCCCTCGGCGCCGAAGAGCTGGACGGAGTCCGACAGGTGCTCGAGTCCGGGATGCTCGTGATGGGCGCGCGCGTCGAGGCGTTCGAGCGGCGCCTCGCCGCGGTGTGCGGGCGCCGCCACGCGATCGCCGTCGGCTCGGGCACCGCGGCGCTCGAGCTCGCGCTCGAGGCGGTCGGGATCCGCGACGGCGAGGTCCTCTGCCCCGCGCTGAGCTGGCCGAGCCCTGCCCACGCGATCGTGCGCGCGGGCGCGACGCCGGTGCTGTACGACGTCGACCAGCGCTCCTGGAACGGCGCACCGGAGGTCGCGGCCCGCGCCCGCTCAGAGCGCGCGCGCTCCACGATCGTGATCGATCAGTTCGT
>JAYRVK010001218.1:0-7989 GCA_041918555.1 Sandaracinaceae bacterium | reverse complement strand
TGGGGCTCGACCCCGGCCGCGTCAATCCGAATGGCGGAGCGGTGGCGCTTGGTCACCCCATCGGAGCCTCGGGAACCCGCATCGTCGTGACGAGCTACCGGCCCGGCGAGGCGGGGCACTATACCTTGCGCGTCTCCGAGGGCGCCTCGGTCGTCTCGGCGCCGCCGCCGACCGCGCCACCGCCCGGGACTCCGCCGGGGGCCGCGCCGAGCGGCGAGGGCGGGCGCGTGTGGGGCCTCTTCGCGGGGATCACCGACTATCCGGGCTCGACGAACGATCTCCCGGAGTGCGCGAACGACGCGCGCAAGCTCGCGGAGGCCGTGCGCAACCAGGGCAACATGCCCCAGAGCCAGGAGTTCCTGTTCACCGACGCGCAGGCGACGACGGGGAACATCCGCCAGGCGATGCAGACCATCGCGTCCCGCATCCGGCCCGACGACGTGTTCATCTTCTTCTACTCGGGCCACGGCGGGCAGACCGACTCGAGCCAGGACTCGCGCGAGATCGACGAGCGCGACGAGTACATGTTCGTGCACGACGGCCGGCTGATGGACGACGAGGTCGGCCAGATGTTCGACGCGATCAACGCGCGCGTGTCGCTCGTCGCGCTCGACGCGTGCTTCGCGGGCGGCTTCGCGAAGGACGTGATCACGCGCCGCGGCCGCGTCGGCATGTTCTCGAGCGAGGAGGACGTGACGAGCGCGGTCGCCGGCAACTTCCAGGCGGGCGGCTATCTCTCGCACTTCCTGCGGCTCGGGATCGGCGGCGAGGCCGACAACGACCCGAACAACGACATCCTCACGATCGGCGAGCTGACGCACTACACGTGGCGGCAGTTCGGGCAGCACGCGTCCGACGTGCGGATGTCGATGGGCTACCAGCACCTGGTCGTCGACCGCGGCGCGGTGCCCACGAGCGAGGTGCTCTGGGCCGTGCGGCGCTAGCTCGTCGCGTCGGCCTCGAGGATCTCTTTGAGCATGAGGAGGTCGTTCTGGATCGAGCGCCTCACCATCCGCGAGAGCAGTGGGCCGGCCATCCTGAAGAACCCGGTGCCGCCGCCCGCCGCGCGGATGCTCGTCTTGGTCGCGCCTCCCGGCGCGTCCTCGAGGCGATAGGTGATCCGCATCTCGAAGGGCTCGCTCGTGAGCATCTCCACGTAGGCGTCGGGCGCGTGGTCGAGGACCTCGATCAGGTAAGAGAACTTGCGGCCTAGGAACTTGCTCGTGCGCTCCACCTTGGCCCCGGTGACGAGCGGGCCGTCGCTCAGCGGGCGCGCGTCGACGAGGCCGCCGGTCCACTCGGCGTCGTGCTCGGGGTCGAACATGTAGGCGGCCACGTCCGCGCGCGGGCGCAGGATGGTGACCTCGGCGGTGATGTCCACGCTCATGCGGGGAACCTACGAGCCGGACCGATCCAGGACAATGCTTGGATCCCGTGACGCATCGTCCCATCCTCGAGACGATGCGAATCGACGACATGCGGGTGTTCGCGGCGCTGGCCGAGGCGGGGTCCTTCACCGGCGCGGCGGCGCGGCTCGGGTACCCCAAGTAGACCGTGAGCCGGCGCGTCGCGGAGCTCGAGGCGGCGCTCGGCGTGCGCCTCGTGCAACGGACGACGCGCACGATGCGGCTCACGGATCTCGGCACCGCCTACGCCGCGCGGTGCGCGGAGGTGGTGCGGCTCGCGGACGAAGCGACCGCCGCGATCACCGAGGCGGCGCCGCGGGTCGCGGGGACGCTGCGGATCACCGCGGACCCGCTCTTCGGCGAGGCGTTCCTCGGGGATCTGGTCGCGCAGTACCTCGCCGCGCACCCCGAGGTGCAGGTCGAGGTGATGCTCACGCAGCGCAAGGTCGATCTGGTGGAGGAGGGCTTCGACGTCGCGTTTCGGGTGGGCCGCGAGCCGGACAGCGCGCTCGTCGCGCAGAAGCTCGGGCCCGCCTCGGTCCGGTACTGCGCGAGCCCCGCGTACCTGGCGGCGCACGGCACGCCGCGCAGCATCGGTGCCCTCGACGCGCACGAGTGCGTCGCGCTCGCTCCGGAGGGCGCCCCGGCGCGCTGGCTGTTCGCGGTCGACGGCGCGCCGGTCTGGGTGCCGGTTCGCGGGCGCCTCCGCGTGAACCACCTCCCGACCGCAAAGCGAGTTGCGATCTCGGGCGGTGGCATCGTGAATCTCCCGACGTTCGCCGTCAGCGCGGAGCTCGCGGACGGGACGCTCGAGAGCGTGCTCGACGCGCACGTCCTGCCGTTCGGCGACGTGTCGCTGGTCTACGCGGAGCGGCGGCTGCTCGCGCCGAGGGTGCGGCGGTTCGTCGACCTCGCGGTGGCTGCGTTCCGGGAGGGGAGGCTGCTCGAGCTCACCCCGCCGCGAGCCGCGGCAGCACCTCGCCCGCGCGCGCGTCCACGGTCAGGGTCGCGAGCGCGTCGCCCCGGCTCGGGCCGAGGTTGACGATCGCGATCGGGACGCCGCGCGCGTGCGCGCGCTTCACGAAGCGGAAGCCGCTGAACACCGCGAGCGAGCTGCCGACCACGAGGAGCGCGTCGGCGGCGTCGACCATCGCGTACGCGCGCTCGACGCGCTCGCGCGGGACGCTCTCACCGAAGAACACGACGTCGGGCTTGAGCGCGCCGCCGCACGCCGTGCAGCCGGCGACCTCGAAGCGGTGGACGAGCTCGCGCGGGAGCTCGGCGTCGCCGTCGGGGGCGGTCTCGGCGTGGATCTCCCGCCAGCCCGGGTTGAGCGCGGCGAGGCGCGCCTGCAGCGCGTCGCGCGGCTCGATCGCGCCGCACGCGAGGCAGCGCACGTCGGCGAGCGCGCCATGGAGCTCGACCACGTCGCGCGAGCCGGCCGCGTGGTGCAGCCGGTCGACGTTCTGCGTGACGAGGCCCGCGAGGCGTCCGTCGCGCTCCATCTGCGCGAGCGCGCGGTGCGCGGCGTTCGGCGCCTTGTCGCGGAAGCGCTCCCAGCCGACGAACGCGCGCGCCCAGTAGCGGCGCCGGCCCGCGTCGTCCTTCACGAACTCCTGGAAGCGGATCGGGTTGCGCGCGCGGCGCCGCGTCTCGGGGCCGCGGTAGTCGGGGATGCCGCTCTCGGTCGAGCAGCCCGCGCCGGTGAGGACCGCGGCGCGACGATCGCGCAAGAGCTCGGCGAGCGCCCCGATCCCCCGAGGCTCCCGAGGGTCAGGCGACGAGCTCGTAGGCGACTCCGAGGGCGACAGCGCGGCCACGGCGCGACCGCTACTCCGCGTCGCCGCCGGGCTGCGGCGGCGCGCCCTCGATCTTGAAGGTCGGCAGCGTCTGCCCGGGCGGGGTGAAGGTCTCGGCGAACTTGTTCCAGTTCTGGACGCCCGCGACGAGGAGCTGGAAGAACACGTCGGGCGCCATGCGGAGCGAGCTCACGACGCGCGCGCGCTCGTGCACCTCGCCGGGGCGCGGGGGGTAGGGCTTGGGCCGTCGGCCCTGGAAGGGCGCGAAGTCGGTGAAGCCGATCGCGAACTCGCGCTGCGAGTGGATGATCTGCGCGCCGTTCGCGTAGACCGGCATCGGCTCGTCGCTCCAGTCGATCTCGATCTGGACCGCCTCGGGCTGCGGGGGCTGCTGCTTGTTGTTCATGCGTCGTCCTCCAGGTCGAACCGGATCCCGGTGGAAGTCCGGATCCGGCTCTGCGTCGCGTCGGTGTCGACCACCAGGCTCGTGGTGTCGACGTTCGGGGTCGCGCCCACGATCACGGGGCGCTCGGGGTCACCGTCGAGGTGCGCCGCGCTACGATGGCCCGAGCGCGCGCCGCCCTGCGCGCCGGCGAGGACCCCGAGCTGGTGCATCGCGCCGTCCGCGAGCGAGCGCGAGCCCACCCGCTCGCGAACGTCGACGCTCTGCGCGCCGGTCTCCTCGTTCGCGACCTGGATGAGGAGCGGCAGCACGCGAGGCACGTTACCGGCGAACCCGAGCGCGGGGAAGCCGAGAGTGGGCATCGCGGAACACCCCAGGGGGCCAAGCGAGAGGCGCACCCCGGGGTGGCGATTCCGCGCGAGGTCGCGGGCGGGGAATCCAAGGTCGTCGCCGACCGTAGGCTCTAGCGTCCCATGCGAGTCATCGACGCACCGCTGTCGCTCGCGCGCGGCCGGACCCCGCGCGAGCTCCTCCTGCTCTCGATCGGCGTGGGCTACTGCGCCTACGAGCTGAGCTCCGCCGCGCCGTGCTGGCCGAACGTCGCGATGTACACGCTCGCGACGATCGCGTTCGCGGTGCGGTTCTTCCCCGCGCGGGCGCTCGGCGTCGGGGTCGCGCTCGGCGCGCTCGCGCAGCGCCTGCCCGCGCTGCGGCACGACTGGCTCGAGCTCCAGACGCCGCACACGTGGATCGCCTTCGGAGTGATCGCGATCCTCGCGTCGAGCGATCTCGAGGCCCGCTACGAGCGCGCGCCGTCGCGGCTCGCGTGGCTCCCGAACGCGTGGGCCGATCTGCCCGCGAAGGACATGCGGGTGCTGCGGTGGTGCGCGTACTCGATCGGTGCGCTCGCCGCGGGGCTCGGGTTCACGTGGGGCCTGCCGTTCACGGACATCGGCGTCGACCCGTGGCTCGCGTGCGGAACGCTCGCGGCGCTCGTCGGGCTCCTCGCGCTCCTCGCCGCGGGCCGCGCCCCGGCGCTCCTCTTGGTGCCCGTCGTGTGCGTCCCGATCGCCCTCGCGCTCGCGTCGCAGATCCCGGGCGCGGAGGCGAGCATCGCGGGCGACTACGTGCCGCTCCTCGACTACGGGATGTGGCGCTGGCCGGCGTTCGTGCTGCCCGGGACGGCGCTCGCGCTCCTCGCCACCGCGCTCGCGCTGCCGTACGCGGTGCGGCTCCTGATCCGCGCGTCGAAGGGCTAGCTCACGGCGGGGCGGTACGACCAGGGCCGCCGCGCCCAGGAGGCCTCGCGCGCTCGACGTTGCGATCGGGAACCCCACGCGCACGCTGCCGACCGCGGCACGGCGCGGTGGACGGACGGCCCGCGGGGCGACCTATCCGCGCGAGCCGCCGAGCGGCGCGAACGTGGCCTCCTCCTCGTCGTACTCGAGGAGCTCGACGCCCTCGAAGTCGTAGAACCACGCGTGCACCTCGAGCGCGCCGCTCTCGATGCGCTCCTTCACCAGCGGGTACTGCTTGAGGTGCTCGAGCTGCTTCACCGTCACCGCGCGCACCGCCGCGTCGAGGTCGGCGTGCGCCGAGAGATCGCCCGCGACGCTCGCCGCGTGCTCGGACCACTTGCCGAGGGTCGCGAGCTCGGGCGGGACGTGCGCCTTCTTGAGCGCGGAGATCGCGCCGCAGCGGCTGTGGCCGCACACGATCACGTGGCGCACGCCGAGCACACCGACGCCGTACTCGAGCGCGGCGCCCTCCTGCGTCATGTGCTCGTGGTCGGGCGGGGGCACGAGCGCGCCGATGCAACGCACGATGAAGAGATCGCCGGGGTGCGCGCCCATGAGGAGCCCGGGGCTGATGCGGCTGTCCGCGCACGTGATGAACATCGTGTGCGGGTGCTGGCCGTCCGCGAGCTGATGGAAGAGCGAGTCGTAGTGCTCGCGCAGCTCGCCCTTGAAGCGCGCGATCCCCGCGAGGAGGTGCGGGCGGCCGAGCATCCCGGCGGACTTCTCGAGGATCGGCTCGACGTCCCGCGGCGAGGTCGCGAACATCTCCGCGAGGCCCGCGCCCGGGTCGACCTGGACGAGGCGGTTCTTCACCACGGCGCTCGGGCCGAGCAGCGCCACGCGCATGCCCCGCGCGCGCGCGGCGCGCACCGCGGCGAGGAGCTCCTCGGCGCCCGTCGTGTCGATCGAGAGGACGCTTCGCAGATCGATCACGAGGCCCTGATCGGCCTCGGCGGCGAGGAGCTCGCGCGCGAGGCGCCGGAGCTCGAGCGTCGCGAAGAAGGTGATCGGTCCGCTGAAGGTCACCTGGTGGGGGGCGTCGCGATCGGCGCTCATGTGGAGCAGCGCGCGCGTGCGCGCGAGGCGGAACGTCGCGCCGAGCACCGCGAGCGCGAGGCCGATCTGGAGGCCCTCGAGGATCCCGAAGAACGCGACGCCGAGCGCGGTCACGATCGCGACGAGCAGCTCGAAGCGCGCGGCGCGCCACGCCGCGAGGAGCGGGCGTGGGTCGAGGAGCGGGACCGCGGTGAGCACGACGGCGCCGGTGAGCGCGGCCACCGGCACGTACGGCAGGACCGGCCACGCCGCGGCGCCCACGAGCAGCACCGCGAGCGCCTGCACGAGGGAGGCGCGCCGCGCGCTCACGCCGAAGCGCACCGCGAGCGCGGACTGCGCGACGAGCTGCGTCGGCGGGAGGCCGCACGCGAGCCCCGAGAGGATGCCACCGAGGCCCTGGCCGACGAGCTCCTGATCGGGATCGACCTCGCGCGCGGACAGCTTCTCGAGCGCGATCGTCGAGGTGAGCGTGCCGAGGCACGCATGCAGCCAGAGCGAGAGCGCCGCGAAGACCAGCTGCGCGATCCCGTGCGACGGGATCGTCGGCCACCCGAGCGCGGGGATCTCTCCGGCGTGCTCCAGCGTCGGCGCCTCGAGCCCGGCGATCGCGACGGCGAGCGCGGGGACGATCACGCCGAGGAGCGCGCCGGGGAAGCTCTTGGTGCGCGGGAACGCGCCGATCAGCGCGAAGACGGCGCTCGCGACGGAGACCCCGACCGCGACGAGGCTCGGCGCGAGGACGTGCGCGCCGATCGCGTCGAAGCGCTCGAGCACCGGGGCGCCGTGGCCGATGTCGGCGCCGAGCACGCTCGGGACGTGGAGGAAGAGCATCGCCGCGCCGGTGCCGATCACCGCGCCGCGGATCACCGGGATCGGGACGAGCCGCACGAAGCGCCCGAGGCCGAGCGCGCCCGTGACGAGCTGGAGCGCGCCGGCGCCGATGACCACCGCGCCGACCGCGCCCATCCCGTGATCGCTCGCGATCGACGCGACGACGAGCGCGGTGGTGAGGCCGGGGCCGGACATCGCGACGCGCGTCCCGCCGAACAGCACGCAGGCCGCGCTGCCGATCGCCGCGGCCACCACGCCGGTCTCGGGGGGCGCGCCCGAGATCACGGCGAGCCACAGCGACAGCGGCAGCATCGCCGAGGCGACGCGCAGCCCATCGAGCGCGTCCTCCTTCAGGCCGTGGCGCGAGAAGAGGCCGCGCCACTCGGGCCAGAGGGCGCGCACGCCGAGGTCCGGGCGCGGCGCGAGGACGCGGAGCTCTTCGAGTCCGAGCACCCCGCCGGTATATCAGGTGCCGCGCTCGCGCGACGTGGCACGATGCGCCCCGATGCCCGCGCGGTCCGTGCTCCTCGTCGCGTCCTGGCTCTTCGTCCTGAGCGGCTCGTGCTGCTGCTGCTCGTCGGACTGCCTCGGGATCCCCGAGACGCCGGCCGCGCACCAGGAGCCCGAGATCGAGCAGGCCGCGCGCGACTACGCCGAGGCGAACCGCGACGCGCTCTTCGCGGGCGCGCAGCCGGACGCGGGCGAGGGCGGCGGGGACTGCGCACCGAGCGCGGGCGACGTCGCGCTCGAGCTCGGCGTCGCGGTGCTCTCGCGCGGGCACTCGGGCGCGGGCTCGACGGGGCGGGTCACCTTCAACCCGGCCGCGTGCATGCGCGACCTCGTGGTGTACGTGGTGCTGCGTGGCGGCGCGTTCGTAGCCGTGGGCGCGATCGTGTACGACCGAGTCAGCGGCGCCGAGCTGCGGCGCCTCGGCGCTCCGCCGAGCGACTACGACGAGTGGGCCGGGTCCGACACCGATCACGCGACGGACGAGCTCTTCTGAATCGACGCCGCTCCGGTGCGTCGAAGGGCTCTCTCGCGCGTCCGCGCGAGGGGGGTTCCCCAGACCGTTCGCCGGAGCGATAGTCGGCGGCCAGAGGTGAGCTGATGCACATGAAGCGTTGGTTGGGATCGTTGTCCGCGGTGTTGGCGGGGGTGTTCGTGCTCGTGTCGGTCGGTGCGCAGGCGCAGGGCGG
>JAYRVK010001217.1:0-6443 GCA_041918555.1 Sandaracinaceae bacterium | reverse complement strand
TGCTCGCGGTCGACGACGACGTGCGCGTTGTTGCCGAGGATCTTCTCCTTCAGGTCGTTCCGGAACCCGCCCATCACGCTCAGCGTCGTGGTGAGCGTGCACGAGCTGAACGACACGGCGAGGATCGAGAGCGCGCCGATCGTCGTGAGGAAGCCGCTCTTCTTCGCGCGGATCATGCGCGCCGCGACGAGGGCCCGCAGGCCGATCTGCTCCTGGCCGTCGAGCGCGACGGGGATGAGCCGGAAGAGCGCGCGGATCGCGAAGATCGCCGTGACCGCGAGCCGGAGGCTCGGGAGCGTGATCTCGTTGGGGGTGTCCTCCGAGGGCTGGATCGGGAGGAGCAGCGACACGACCACGAAGCCCACGAGGAGCAGGAGATCCGAGATGGCCCAGAACCCGCGGCGCAGCCCGAGCGGGAGGAGGAACCAGCACGCGATGCAGCCGATCAGCTCGAGCAGCGCGCCGCCCAGCGTGAGCGCGAGGCCGACCTGCAACAACACGTACGTGCCCTGCGCGCTCGTGACGAGCTGGAACGACTCGGCGATCGCGGGCATCTGGCCGACGGGGAGCAGGCTCTCCTCGAGCCCGAGCCCGAGCATGAGCGCGTCCGGATCGCGCAGCGCCAGCGACAGCACGGCCGCGAGGATCCCGTAGCCGGCGGAGCGCACGAGCATCCCCGTCGCGACCAGCGCGGCGCGCACGCGGCCGTGGGTGCCCGTGGGTTGGCGGCCGGCGCGCACGAGGATCCAGAGCGCGAGCAGGAGCCCGACGCCCGCGACCGGTCCGAGCGTGTAGGCGGGCACGAGGAACGGCAGCCGATCGTCGATCGCGAGCGCGAAGAACGGCGCGAGGCCCCCGAGGAGGAGCGGGTAGTGGAGGATCGCGTACGCGCAGATCACGAGGGCCGGCCAGCCGACCGCGAGCTCGTGGCGATCGCCCGCGGGCTCGGGGCGGCCCGCGCGCACCGCGCCGCGCGCGAAGATCGCGCCGAGGAGCGCGACGGCGATGCCCGCGAGGCCGTACGGCCGCGGGACGAGCACGCCGACGAGCACGCCGGCGATCACAAAGGCGAAGGCGCCGAGCCACGAGAGGAGCACCGACGCCCGCCGCCTCACGTCGTCTCCGTCCGCATCAACGGGAACAGGAGGACGTCGCGGATCGACGGCTGGTCGCAGAGCACCATGCAGAGCCGGTCGATGCCGATGCCGCAGCCCGCGGCGGGAGGCATCCCGTGCATGAGCGCGCGGATGTAGTCGGCGTCGTAGTCCATCGCCTCTTCGTCGCCGCTCGCCGCGCGCTCGAGCTGCGCGCGGAACCGCGCGGCCTGATCGTCCGGGTCGTTGAGCTCGCTGAACCCGTTCGCGAGCTCGCGCCCCTGGACGAAGAGCTCGAACCGATCGGTGAGCGCGGGCTCGTCGTCGTTGCGCCGCGCCAGGGGCGAGACCTCGAAGGGGAACCGGGTGACGAACACCGGGAGGCTCCGCGATCCGTCGCGCGAGCGGTACATCGCCTCGAGGTCCTCCTCCACGAGGAGCTCGAAGAGGGCGAACACGCGCTCGCCTCGGGAGCTCGCGCGGGCGAGGGGCTCGCGCTTGGACTCGGGGAGCCGCGGCAGGGTCGCCTCGGAGAGCGCGGCGAGCCGCGCGTCGTCCGCGAGCACCGCCGCGTCGAGCGCGCCGTCGAAGGGGGTGGGGGGCAAGTCACCTTGCCCGCTGCGTCGCACGCGCTCGGCGACCGCGGCGTCCATTGCGACGCGCGCGAAGGGCTCGTCGAGCGCGACGGAGCTCGTCTCGGCCCACCGATCGCCGAAGCGCTCGCGCACGCGCGCGGCGGCGTGTCGGACGATCGCCTCCGTCAAGTCCAGTTGCTCTTCGAACGTGGCGTAGGCCACGTAGTACTCGAGCATCGTGAACTCGGGGTTGTGCCGGGTGCTCACCCCTTCGTTCCGGAAGTTCCGCCCGATCTCGTAGACGCGGTCGAGGCCGCCCACCACGAGGCGCTTGAGGTAGAGCTCGGGCGCGATCCGGAGGTAGAGCGACGTGTCGAGCGCGTTGTGGTGCGTCCTGAACGGCTTGGCCGTCGCGCCGCCGCGCACGGCCTGGAGCATCGGCGTCTCGACCTCGAGGAAGCCCGCCGCGTCGAGGTGCTCGCGGATCGCGGTCACGATCGCGCCGCGCGCGCGGAAGACCTCGGCGACGTCGGGGTTCGCGAACAGATCGACGTAGCGCTCGCGGTAGCGCTTCTCGACGTCCTTCAGGCCGTGCCACTTGTCGGGCGGAGGCATCAGCGCCTTGCCGACGTGGCGGTAGGCGAGGACCAGCACCGCGGCGTCGCCCTTCTTGGTCCCCATCAGCGGGCCCTCGACCGCCACGTGATCCGCCAGGTCGAGCGCCTCGAGCTCGGCGCGCGCGCGCTCGTCGAGGTCCGCCCCCTTGTTCGGGAGGTACGCCTGCGCGCGCCCGTGCGGCGTCTGGATCACGAGGAACGGCCCGCGCTTCGCCATCACGCGCCCGTAGAGCGGCCAGCGCGGCTCGGCGCCGGTGAGCGCGTCCTCCTGCGGGAGGCGGCTCTTCTCGTCGGGATCGTTCGCGATGCGCACGAGCTCGGCCCGCCGCCGCCGCATCTCCTCGGTCGGCCGGAAGTCGTTGGGAAACGCCGCACGCAGCCTCGCTGCGTTCGCGCGCCGCGCCTGCTCGAGCTCCTGCTCCGTCGCCACCGAGAACGCTCCTTGATGGAAGGGCCGGTGTCCCGGCCCGAACACTTCAGTTCGAAGATGCTTCCGCGCCCTTCTTGATCGAGAGCAGGTACGCCTCGATGAAGGGGTCGAGGTGCCCGTCGAGGACCGCCTCGACGTTGCTGAGCTTCTGCTCCGTCCGCTCGTCTTTCACGAGCTGGTACGGCTGCATGGTGTACGTGCGGATCTGGCTGCCGAAGTCGATCGCGCTCTTGCCGCTCTCGTAGCTGTCCGCGAACGCCTTGGTCTTCTCCGCGAGCATCCGCTCGTAGATCAGGCCGCGCAGCATCTTCATCGCGGTCGAGCGGTTCTTGTGCTGGCTCCGCTCGGCCGAGCACTTCACGACGATGCCGGTCGGCATGTGCTTGATGCGGATCGCCGACTCGGTCTTGTTCACGTGCTGCCCGCCCTTGCCGCCGGCGCGCATCGTGTCGACCTCGAGGTCCTCCTTCTTGATGTCGACCTCGACGTCGTCGTCGATCTCGGGGACCACGTGCACCGCCGCGAACGCGGTGTGGCGGCGCGCGTTCGAGTCGAAGGGGCTGATGCGGATCAGCCGGTGCACGCCGTTCTCGGCCTTGAGGTAGCCGTACGCGTTGGGGCCGCGCACCGCGATCGAGGCGTCCTTGATCCCCGCCTCGTCGCCGGGCTGCTCGTCGAGGATCTCCACCTTGAAGCCCTTGCGCTCGGCCCAGCGCAGGTACATCCGGAAGAGGATCTGCGCCCAGTCCTGCGCGTCGACGCCGCCCGCGCCCGGGTTGATGTAGAGGATGGCGTCCGACTTGTCCTCGGGCTTGTCGAGCATGCGGTCGAGCTCGGCCTCGCGCACGCCGTGCTCGAGCGCCGGGAGCTGCTCCCCGACCTCGGCGACGATGTCCTCGTCGCCCTCCGACGCCGCGAGCTCGAGGAGCTCGCCGAGCTCGCCGACCTCGCGGACGAGGCGGTCGAGCCGCCCGACGGTGCCCTCGAGCGTCGCGCGCTCCTGCACGATCTCCTGGGCCCTCTCGGGTGCGTCCCAGAAGCCCTCGGAGGACGTCATCGCGTCGAGGTGATCGAGCCGTCGCCGCAGTCCGTCGACGTCAAAGATACCTCCCCAGCGCATCGAGGCGCTGAGCGAGGTCGGCCAGCCGGTCGCGGGCCTCGCTGATCGGGATCGTCATGGGAGGTGGTCCTAGAGCTCGAAGGCGTAGCCGATGCTGAGACCGGCCGACGGGTAGATGGGCATCGAGAGGCCGGGTTGGTCGGTCGCGCAGGTCCCGGTCGGGGCCCGGCACTCGGTCACGTCGCCCGCGACGAGGGCCTCGGCGCCCACCGAGAGGCGGCCGAACAGGCCCATGTCCCAGCGGTACTCGAAGTTGAGGGTCGAGTTGAT
Source organism: Sandaracinaceae bacterium (assembly GCA_041918555.1). Lineage (GTDB taxonomy): Bacteria > Myxococcota_A > Polyangia > Polyangiales > Sandaracinaceae > JACKEC01. The sequence goes on along the minus strand of JAYRVK010001217.1, from coordinate 2,337 downwards.
GAAGAGCGCGAACTCCCAGTAGCGGTGGACGCGCACGTTCTCGGCCCCGTTGCTGTCCCAGTCCATCGCGCCGCCGGAGAGGCCGAAGGAGAGACCGAACGCGGCCTCGCGCACGGGCGCGCGGAAGTTCACGCCGAACGCGAAGCGCCCGCCCGCGCGGCTCACCCCGCCGCCCGCGTAGATGTTGACGAACTGGATGGGCGCGAACTCGATCGCGGCGCCCACCACGCCGAACGGCGTGTCCCAGCCGCCCGTGGCGGACACGGCGAGCAAGCGCTCGTAGGTGTTCTCCGGACCGGCGTCGGAGACCTCGGGCTCGGGGTCCTCCTCCGACTGCGCGAGCGCGGGGGCGGCGCACGTGAGACCCGTCGTCAGGGCCAAGGCGATGAGGCGGCGGAGCAGCATAGGAGCGTCCTTGTAGGCAAGGCCGCCCTTAACTTCAAGCAGACGACGCGCTTTCAGAACGCGAGCTCGAGCCGGGCGAGGCCGCCGCCCTCGGGGAGCCCGCCGAGCGCGAGGCGTGGCCCCCCCCCCGGGGTCGCCGCGGAGTCCCCGAAAACGCCGGGCCGCGCGAGGTCGACGACGATCAGGATCGCGCCTGCGAGCGCGAGGACCGAGCCGCCGACGTAGAGACCGATCGCGAGCGTGCTCATCGCCTGCGCGGACTCGTAGTGGTCGGCGGCCTCGGAGCCGGCCGGGATCGTGGTGGGGTTGTCGGGGTCGTCGGACGGCGCGTAGAGCGCCGCGAGGAGCTCGGTCTGGTAGCTCGCCTCGCCCGCCGCGAAGCCACCTCCGACGATCGCGCCGACGCCGAGGAGCAGCGCGGGGATCCCGAGACCGAGCATCGTGTGGTCGGGGCTGCGCCGCCGGATCCACGGGGGGGGGGCGCCGCCCTCGACGACCTGGGCGCCGCCTCCGCTCGAGGTCGCGGGCCGCGGCCCACCGACGAACGGGCTCTGGGCCTGCGTGGGGCAGCGCGACGAGAGCGCCGCCGCCTGGCGCCCCGCGTGATCGCGGAACGTGCCCGCGGTGTCGAGCGCGGCGCACTGCCGGTACCAGCCGACCGCCTCGCACGCGCGGCCGGTGCGCTCGAGGGCGAGCGCGAGGTTGCACGCCGACGACGCGCGCGGGAACTGGTGGTAGCTCTGCTCGAAGTACTGCGCCGCGAGGGCCGGGTTGCCGCCGTCCATCGCGCTGACGCCTTGCTCGAAGAGCTGGCGGGCGCGGTTCGCGTCCTGCGCGGCGGCCGGCGCGGCCCAGAGCGCGAGCGCGAGGATCGTCGACGAGAGGCGGAGGGTGCTCATGGCTCAGAAGGTGCGGATCACGCTCGGGTCGCGCGGGGGGGGCTGCGGCGGTGGGCGCGGCGGGGGCGCCGTGCTCGGGTAGGGTCGCACGAGCGGCGGCGGCTCCTCCTCGCGGTCTCGGATCCGTCGCCCCGTCCCCGTGGTTCGTACGGGCCCGGGCGGCTCGACCTCCCTCGGCGTCTCGGTCGGAGCGGGCGCGACCGGCGCCGGCGTCACGCTCGGCGCAGGCTCGGCGGGCGCCGGCTGGAGCGGCGGCGGGAGGGGCTCGGGCGCCGCGACCGGCGTCGCGGCGGGCTCGGCGACGGCCGCGCGCGGCGGCCGCTCCACGTCGTCGTCGAGGAGCGACAGCCCCACCGCGACCGCGATCGCGGTGAGGCCGGCGAACACGATCCCGACGATCGCGGCGAGCGCCAGGCGCACGCCGAGCCCGCTCGGCGGGCTCGCCGCGGGCGCGACGGGGTACGGGGCGGGCGGCGCCGGGTAGGGCGCGACCGCGTAGGGCCCGTAGCCCGGTGCGCTCGCCTCGACCGGCATGGGCACCGTCCCGGCGTGCATCGGCACCGTCCCGGCGTGCATCGGCACCGTCCCGCCGATGGGGGTCGGCGGCACCGCGTGGACGGGCGCGGGGTGGGGCATCGGGTCGGGGCTCACGCCCGAGAGGCGGGTGCCCGACTCCGCGATCAGCGTCGGCAGGTGCCCGACCACCGCGCGCGGGGTGCTCGCTTCGCGCTTGGTTTCTCCGCCATTCACCTCGACTTCGTCCCAGCCGGTAATCATAGAGCGGATGCCGGCCAGCGGTTCGTGACCGGTGGTGGTCAGATAGACATGACCGACGATAAAGGTGGCAAAGAGCCACGCCACCAGCGAGTGGAACGGAGCCAGGAAGGGTAGTCCACCCGCGATGTTGGGGTAGAGTTGAACCAGCCACATCAACGCGCCTGTGATGATTTGCAGAGGCAGGAGGACGTTCAGCAATCCGAAGTAGGTCGCCTTCTGAATCGGATTCATGCGGCTATCGGGTCGCTTCTCGAAT
>JAYRVK010001216.1:0-2699 GCA_041918555.1 Sandaracinaceae bacterium | reverse complement strand
GAGGACGAGCGCGAGGACGACCTCGCGAAGCGCTCTCACAGCTCGGGCGGGCTCGGCGTGCGCTCGCCGAAGGCGCGACCCTTCGTGACCAAGGCGACGATGGCGCTCAAGAACGGCGACCTGAAGACGGCGAAGCTCAACCTCAAGCTCGCGCTCACGCACGAGCCGGGGAATGCGCTGCTCGAGGCGCGGCTCGCGGACGTGGAGCGCAAGCTGAACGGCTGAGGCCGTTTGCGCTAGGATTCGCCGCCCATGACTCGCAAGGCCGAGCTCGAGCGCACCACGAAGGAGACGTCGATCCGCGTGGCGGTGGACCTCGACGGGACCGGCCGCTGCGACGTGCAGACGCCGATCGGCTTCCTGTCGCACATGATCGAGCAGCTCGCGCGGCACGGCGCGTTCGACCTCGTCGTGCGCGCAGAGGGCGACACGCACGTCGACGGGCACCACGTGACGGAAGATCTCGCGATCACCCTCGGCAAGGCCTTCGCGGAGGCGCTCGGCGACAAGGCGGGGATCCGTCGCTACGGCGCGGCGACCCTCCCGATGGACGAGGCGCTCGTGACCGTCGCCCTCGATCTCTCGGGGCGCACCTTCTTCGTGTGGCGCGTGGATCTCCCGAAGGCCCGGGTCGGACCCCTCTTCGACAGCGAGCTCGCGGAGGTCTTCTTCGAGGGCTTCGCGAGGGGCGCGCAAGTCAACTTGCATGTGCACAAGCACGAGGGGCACAATCTGCACCACGTGATCGAGGTGTCGTTCAAGGCGCTCGCGCGCGCGCTCCGGCAGGCGGTAGAGCTCGATCCGAGGGCGACGGGGGTCCCCTCGACGAAGGGCACGCTGAGCGAATGAGCGCGCCCCGCGTCCTCGTCGCGGACACCGGGATGGGCAACCTGCGGAGCGTCGCCCGGGCGCTCGAGCGGGCCGGCGCGGAGGTGTCCGTCACCGCCGATCCCGAGGCGCTGGCGCGGGCGCCGCGCCTGGTGGTCCCCGGGCAGGGCGGCTTCGGCGAGTGCGCGCTCGCGCTGCGTGGGGGGCTCGGAGAGGCGGTGCGCGAGCACGTCGCGTCGGGTCGCCCGTATCTCGGGATCTGTCTCGGCATGCAGATCTTGTTCGAGTCGAGCGCCGAGGCGCCCGGCGCGCCGGGGCTCGGGCTCTTCCCGGGCACCGTCGAGCGGCTCGCCGCCGCGCCCGATCCCGACGATCCCGCGCGGCGCCTGAAGATCCCGCACATGGGCTGGAACGAGGTGGTCGGCCGCCACCCGCTCCTCCCCGCGCGCGAGTGGTTCTACTTCGTCCACTCGTTTTGCTGTGTACCGTCCGACGCCGCGATCGTGGTCGGCGAGGCGGAGTACGGCCAGCCGGTCTGCGCGGCGGTCGCGCGCGAGAACGTGTTCGCGTGCCAGTTCCACCCGGAGAAGAGCCAGCGCGCGGGCGCCCGGCTCCTCGAGGGCTTCCTGGGGGCCGCGTGGAGCTGATCCCGGCCATCGACCTGCTCGGCGGGCGCGTCGTGCGGCTCCACAAGGGCGAGTACGGGGCGGCGACCGCGTACTCCGACGACCCGGTGTCCGTCGCGCTCGGCTTCGCCGAGGCGGGGGCCGCGCGGCTCCACGTCGTGGATCTCGACGGCGCGCGCGGCGCGGCGAGCGAGCACCCCGCGATCATCGGGCGCATCGTCGAGCGCGCGCCGCTCGCGGTGCAGGTCGGCGGGGGGGTGCGCGACCGCGCGTCCGCGGAGCGCTGGCTCGAGGCGGGGGCCGCGCGCGTGGTGCTCGGGACCCTCGCGGTCCGCGATCCGGACGCGGCGGCGGCGCTCTGCGCCGCCCACCCGGGCCGCGTGGTCGTGGCGATCGACGCGCGGGGCGACGAGGTCGCCATCGACGGCTGGCGCGAGCGGGCGGCGACGGGGGTCTGGGCGCTCGCGGAGCGCGCCGACGCGTGGGGCGCAGCGGCGATCCTGTACACGGATATCGAACGCGACGGCACCGGCGACGGACCGGCCGTGGAGCGCACCGCCGAGCTGCAACGCGACTTGCGTGCGACGGTGATCGCGTCGGGAGGGATCGGCGCCCTCGCGGATCTCGTCGCGCTGCGGGACGCGGGGGTGCGCGCGGCGGTGTGCGGCCGCGCGCTCTACGCCGGGGCGTTCTCGCTCGCCGACGCGCTCCGCCTCCTCGCGGGGGGGGGCTGAGGGTGCTCGCGCGCCGCATCGTCCCGTGCCTCGACGTGAAGGCCGGCCGCGTCGTCAAGGGGGTCCAGTTCGTCGGGCTCCGCGACGCGGGCGATCCGGTCGAGTGCGCGGCGCGCTACGACGGGGAGGGCGCCGACGAGATCACCTTCCTCGACATCACCGCGTCGAGCGACGAGCGGCGCATCCTCCTCGACGTCGTCGAGCGGACCGCGGCCGCGATCGCGGTGCCCCTCACCGTCGGCGGCGGCGTGCGGGTGCGGGACGACGTCCGCGACCTGCTCGCCGCGGGCGCGGACAAGGTCTCGATCAACACCGCGGCGGTCCGGGATCCGGGGTTCGTCGAGGCGATGGCGGCGGCCTACGGCAGCCAGGCGATCGTCGTCGCGATCGACGCCAAGCGCACCGGCGCGGGCTGGACGGTGCACACCCACGGCGGGCGCCGGGACACCGGCGCGGACGCGATCGAGTGGGCGCGCCGGGTCGCGGCGCTCGGCGCCGGCGAGCTCCTCCT
>JAYRVK010001215.1:0-2867 GCA_041918555.1 Sandaracinaceae bacterium | reverse complement strand
CGCGGTGCCGCGCCGCGTGGGCCGGGTGCACGGACGCGCCCGGCGGCCCCCCGCGCCGCCCCACGCCCGCGAGGCCCGCGCCGAGGCCGACCCACGTGCGCGCCGACGGTCGCGCGCCGCCGTGGACGAGCCACTCGAGCAGCACCACCACGAGCGGCGTGACCGCGAGGAGGGTCGCCGCGAGGCCCGAGTCCACGCGCGCCTCGGCCCAGCACACGAGGCCGTTGCCGCCGAGGATCAGGAACGCGCCGCCGATCAGGCCCTGGCGCCACGTCGCGAGCCCCGGGGCGGGCTCGCCGCGCAGGCGCCGCCACGCGTAGAGCGCGGCGCCCGCGAGCGTCCAGCGCAGCGCGGCCATCGAGAACGGCGGGAGGTCCTCGACCGCGATCGCGATCGCGGCGTAGGTCGATCCCCAGATCAGGTACACGGCCGCGAAGGCCACGAGGACGCGGGTGCGCTCGACGCGAGTCATGCGCGTCATCCTGAGGGCGCGCGGCCGACCATCACAGATGTAGCTCGGCCGGTTTGTGACCGGTACAGTTGCGACCACGAGCCATCTGTGCTGCTCGCCGCCGCGCGCAGCTGTGCCTACCCGCCGTGCCGCGCGATGCCCACCAAGAGAGCCGTGACGCCCGAGCCGCTCGACAGCCGCCTCTACGAGTCGGTCGCGCACCGGCTCGAGGGCCTCATCGCGGACGGCACGCTGCGCCCGGGCGATCGCATCCCCTCGGTGCGCGGCCTCCACCGCCAGTGGTCGGTGAGCGTCTCGACGGTGCTCGAGGCGTATCGGCGCCTCGAGGATCGCGGCCTCGTCGAGGCGCGGCCCAAGAGCGGCTACTACGTCCGCACGACGCCGCGCCTCTCGTGCGAGGAGCCTCAGTCGAGCAACCCGCCCAAGCGCGCGCGCCGCATCAAGGGCTCGATGGCGTATCGGCTGATGGCCGAGGTGAACCGGCCCGAGCTCGTGAAGCTCGGCGCCGCGGTGCCGCACCCGGACTTCCTCCCGCTGCGCGCGCTCGATCGCCTGCTCGCCTCCGCGCTGCGCGACGAGCCCGCGCTGAGCCACGGGTACGTGATGGGCTCGGGGTACGCGCCGCTCCGCAAGGAGATCGCGCGGCGCATGGTCGACGCGGGCTGCACGCTCTCGCCCGACGACGTGGTCGTGACGAGCGGCGCGCAGGAGGCGTTCTACCTCTCGCTCCGCGCGCTCACGCACCCGGGCGACACGGTGATCGTCGAGTCGCCCGCGTACTACGGCCACCTCGAGACGCTCGAGGTGCTCGAGCTCAAGGCCCTCGCGGTGCGCACCCACCCGCGCGAGGGCATCGACCTCGACGCGCTCGACGAGGCGCTCGCGACGACGGAGGTCGCCGCGGTCGCGCTCGTGACGAACTTCTCGAACCCGCTCGGCTCGGTGATGAGCGACGCGAAGAAGCGCGCGCTGATGGCGGTGCTCGACGCGCACGACGTCGCCGTCGTCGAGGACGACATCTACGGCGAGCTCCCGTTCGAAGGCGCGCGGCCGAGCGCGCTCAAGGCCTTCGATCGCGACGGCCGCGTGCTCTACTGCAACTCGTTCAGCAAGACGATCTCGCCGGGCCTGCGCCTGGGGTGGTCCGCGCCGGGGCGCTACCTCGACGCGATCGCGCGCCTCAAGCTCGCGGCGAACACCGCGTCGCCCGCGGCCGCGCAGCTCGCCATCGCGGAGTTCCTCGCGGGCGGCGGCTACGACCGGCACCTCCGGCGCCTGCGCGCGACCTACCGCGATCACGTGCGGCGCATGACCGCGCACGTCGCGTCGACGTTCCCGCCCGGCACCCGCGTCACGCGGCCCGCCGGCGGCCACCTCCTGTGGGTCGAGATGCCGCGCGAGGTCGACTCGATGCGGCTCTACGACGAGGCGGCCGCGCACGACATCTCGATCGCGCCCGGCCCGATGTTCTCGGCGAGCGGGCGCTACGTGCACTGCATGCGGCTCAACGCGGGCCTCCCGTGGTCGCCCCGGCTCGAGGCCGCGCTCGAGACGCTCGGCCGGCTCGCAAAGAAGCAGGTCGCGACCGCGCGCTGACCGGCGCGCGGGAATGGCGAGCCGCGTCTCGTACGTCCGGGCGCCATGCGTGAGAACCATGCCGTCCTCCCCTCTGCGTCTCTGCGGCTCTGCGCAAGGTCGAATTCGATCGATTCCCGCGCCCGCGATGCGGGCGCACTCTCCTCGTCTCCTCGCCTCCTCGCCTCCCGGCTCGTTCCCGCGCGCATCGCGGCTCGAGAGGCCACGCCGTGATCGCGGTGCGCCATCCCAGGGCATGGTTCGCGGCTCGCGTGTCCGGGCGAACGCCGCCGGGAGACGAGGAGAGCGGGAGGCGAGGAGTGTGCGCGGTCCGCGCGCGATCGAATTTCGCGCAGAGCCGCAGCGCCGCAGAGGTGGGGTGTGCCGTACTGATCCTCGGTTCGTTGGGGTGCGGCGCGGCCACCGCACCGCCGGCCGAGGCCGGGCTCCCTCCCGCCGACGTCGCCGCGGTGGCGGAGGCCGAGCTCGACCGCCTCGCCGCCGAGGGCGCGACGCGCGCCGCGATCGTCGTGCTCGATCCGCGCGACGGCCGCGTCCTCGCGGCGTCGGGGCGCGGCCCCGACGGAGCGGGCGAGGTCGACCGCGTCGTCGCGATGGGCTCCACGTTCAAGAGCCTCACGATCGCCGCGGCGCTCGACGCGGGCCTCGACCCCGCGCGCGTGTTCGAGGGCGGCGCGGCGTTCCGGCCCGATCCCGCGACCGAGCTCCGCGACGCGCACCCGCGCGACTCCTTCGACGTCGCGGCGATCCTCGCCGCCTCCTCGAACATCGGCGCCGCCCGCGTGGTCCTCGCGATCGG
>JAYRVK010001214.1:0-2798 GCA_041918555.1 Sandaracinaceae bacterium | reverse complement strand
GCCGGCCGCGCGGAATTCCTCGGTCACCGGGCCGCCCTCGATCCACACGACGGTGTCGAGGACCGAGCGCCCGTCGACCTCGACGAACTTCAGCTCGGCGCTCAGATCGAACTCCGCGCGGGCGGGGATGGTGCACGACGTCTCGTCGCACGCAAGCGAGGCCACGAACTGCGGGTCGTCGAGGCGGGCCGAGAGGCCCTGCCGGAGCCGCGTGACCTCGCACTCGAGCTCCTCGCCGCACGCGCGGTGAGCGATGCGGATCATCCCGTCGGCGTCCGCCTCGGGCGCCTCGCCGCTGGCGTCGGTCGCGTAGATCACCACCGCGAGCCCGCGGGTGGGATCGATCCACGCGCGCGATCCCTGCGACAGCTCCGCGAGCCCCGCGACCGTGGGCGGGCCGGCGGCGAGCGGGGCGCCGCACGCGGCGAGCGCGAGCGAGGCCAAGAGCGGGGCGCGGCCGGCGTCCACCTCGTCCTCATAGCACCGCGGCGCTTCCACGTGGCGGGAACCTTTTGCGTGCTCCGGCGCGTTCGGAGACACTCGACCCCCCGTGGTGAAGTCGTCCTACAGAGGTCTCGACCGGTCTCGAGGAGACCGGCCCACGCTCCTGATGGTCGGCTCGAAGGACCCGATGGACGCCGCGCTCAAGGTGGCGCTCGATCGCCGCGGGCTCGCGGTCGAGACGGCGAACCTCGAGGAGCTGCACGCCGCCGTCCACGTGACCGCGCCCGACGTGCTCCTGCTCGTGGGGGACGCGGCCGAGGACGGGGGGCTCGTCGCGCTCACCATGCTCGGGGACGGATCGTCGACCGCGTCGGTCCCGGTCGTCCTGCTCGCGAAGGACGAGCGCCTCGAGAGCCGGATGCACGCGTTCCGGCACGGCGCGGTCGCGGTGGTCCCGCGGAGCGCGAGCGCGGACGCGGTTGCGCGCAAGATCGTGGACCTCGAGCGCGAGCTCTCGCAGCACTTCGACGACGGCTCCAAGACCGGTGAGATCGGCGAGGCGACCTTCGACGAGCTCGTCGAGCTCGTGAAGAAGGAGCTGCGCAGCGGGATCCTCTCGGTGCACGCGCCCGGCGCCGACGGAGGCCCCACGCGCGTGGTGCTCGGGGCCGGCCGGCCGGTCGCGGAGGCGGTGCAGGAGTTCGTGCAGCGCCTGCGCCCCCACGTGACCGCCGCGGCCCCGATGCACTACCAGTTCCACACGAGCGCGGGCGGGCCCGTCGGCGTGCTCGATCTCGGCGGCTCGAAGTCGACCGAGATGATCAGCCTGCCGAACCTCCGCGTGCTCGTCGTGGACGACGATCCCGCGCGCGCCGACACCCTCGCGCACGAGCTGCGCGAGCGCGGCGCGCTCGTGTTCGTCACCGACACGAAGGGCTCGGGGCTCGAGCGTGCGACGGGCCTCGACCCGCAGATCGCGATCATCGATCGCGCGGGGCTGCAGGGCGAGGGCTTCGAGGTCGTGCGCCGCATCCGCAGCCACATGCGGCTGCGCTGGGCCTCGCTCCTCGTCGCGCCGTGGGAGGAGCTCTGGTCGAGCGCGTCGGGGATGCCCGACATGCACCAGCTCGCGTCGCGGATCGTGGTGATGCTCGACGCCGATCGCGACCTCGCGGAGCGCGCCGCCGATCTGAAGAAGGGCTTCGACACGCGGCTCGAGGCCACGGGCCCCGCGCGCATGCTGCGCGTCCTCTGCTCGTGCGGCACCACGGTGCACGCGACGGTGCGCAACCCCAAGGCGCGCGTCGAGCTCGACCTCGCCGAGGGGCTCGTGGTCGGCGCGACCTCGCACGTCGAGGGCGGGAAGATCCTCGCGGGCACCAAGGCGCTCGCCTCGCTCCTCGCGCTCGGCTCCGGGCGCGTGCACGTCGAGCGGCGCGTGAACCCGTCCGTCGCGAACGTGATGAGCCCGGTCGACGAGGCGCTCTCCGCGGCCACCGCGGAGCGCGACGAGCTGCGCGGCTTCGTGTCGTTCGCGGAGGACGAGCCGACCTCGGACGCCCACACCGTGACGCAGAACCTGGAGACGCGCGCGCGCGCCGGCGAGGCGATGCTCGCGGACTCGGACGAGCAGACGCTCCCGAAGAAGGTCACGGTGCCGCCGCCGCGGCCGCGTCCGGTCGTCGGGGGGCCGGTCGCGGCGGGCGAGCGCTCGCTCAAGAACCGCGACGTGCAGCGCAAGAAGACGCTGGCGATGGGCGTGGTCGCGGTCCCGCCTCCGCCCGAGAAGAAGCCGAAGAACGAGCCGATCCCGAAGAAGACGCTCGCGATGGGCTCGCTCGCGGTGCCGCCGCCGCCGCCGGACGACGACGAGGACGTCGAGACGTCGGCCGAGGCGACGGCGATCATGAGCTACAAGGACGTCGACCTCGATCTGCCGCCCGAGTCCGAGCCGAGCCCGCCGGCGACGCGACCCGAGGCGAGCGGCGAGAGCCCGACGGTCGTTCCCCCGTCGTCGGCGTCCGCGGAGCTGCTCGCGCGGACGCGCCTCACCGACTCGGGGGAGGACACGGTCGCCGCGGCCCGGCCCGCCGAGCTCTCGAGCTCCGAGTCCCTCGACTCCGGCGACCTCGCCTCGCTCGCCGTCGCGCCGCCGCCGCCGGAGCGCGAAGACAAGCCGATCGAGATCGGCTCGCTCCCGCCGCCGCCGCTCGAGCTCCCGCCGCCGCTGCCGCCGCCGGTGCCGCCGCCCGTGCCGCCGCCCGTGCCCGGGTCGGGCGGGTCGGCCGGCGGGTCGGCCGGGTCGCGCAGGCCCGGGGGCACGGCGCCGCCCGGCATCGGCGTGCCGGACGGGG
>JAYRVK010001213.1:0-1634 GCA_041918555.1 Sandaracinaceae bacterium | reverse complement strand
CGCTCGGCGCGGACGGCTGGAGCGCCCCCGTGGCGGTGCCCCGCGGACGTCTCGAGGGCGCCGCGATCACCTTCTGCGAAGACCGCTGGACGTTCGGCCCGCGTTGAGGATCGATCCCGGTTCCGCCGCTTGACCCGCGAGTCGTCCGATGTGCCCGAGGAGCCCGAGGACCGCCACGTGCGCGCGGGCGCGATCCGCAATTCGCTCCGCGCGCTGCGCCTCGTGTGGGAGACGAGCCGCGGGCTGACGGCGTTGCTCGTGGCGTCGACGCTCCTCGCCGGGCTCGCGCCGGTCGGCGCCGCGTTCCTCGCGCGCATCGTGGTCGACGCGGTGGTCGAGTCGCTCGCCGGCAGCGCCGACGCGAAGGTCGTCGCGTTCTTCGGGATCCTCGGCGAGGGCCTGCTCGTCGGCCTCGTCGTCGCGGGCAACCGCGGCACCGCGCTCGGCACGCAGCTCCTCAAGGCGAAGCTCGCGCACCACGTCACGCGCTCGATCCTCGAGAAGGCGTCGCGCCTCGGGCTCGGGGACTTCGAGGACCCGACGCTGAACGACCGGATGGAGGAGGCGCGGCGCGAGGCGACGGTGCGCCCGCTCGGGCTCGTGACGCGCTCGTTCCTCCTCATCCGGAACGCGCTCTCGCTCATCGGGTACTTCGCGATCCTCGTGAACCTCTCGTGGTGGGCGGTCGCGGTGCTCGTGATCGCCGGCGTGCCCGCGTTCTTCTCGGAGGCGCGCTTCTCGGAGGTCACGTTCCGCTTCTTCAAGGGGCACTCGCCCGAGAACCGGGAGCGCCACTACCTCGAGACCGTGCTCACGCGGGAGAACTTCGCCAAGGAGGTCGGGTTCTTCGGGCTCGGTCCGATCCTCATCGGGCGCTACGACCAACTGTTCGAGGGCCTCTACGGAGAGGACCGCCGCATCGCGATCCGCCGCCACGTGTGGGGCCTCGTGCTCGGCCTCGCGGGCACCGCCGCGTTCTTCGGCGCGTACGTCTGGATCGTCCTCGAGACCGTCGGCGGCCACCTCTCCATCGGCGCGATGACCATGTACATCGTCGTCTTCCGGCAGGGTCAGGCCGCGGTGACCACGGCGCTCACCTCGCTCGGCGGGATGTACGAGGACGCGCTCTACATCGAGAGCTTCGACGCGTTCCTCGCGCACCCGGTGCGCGCCGAGGGCGGCGCCGCGGCGGAGGCGAAGGACCCCGAGGACGGCCTGCGCGTCGAGGAGCTCACGTACACGTACCCGGGCGCGGCGCGGCCCGCGCTCGACCACGTGAGCTTCCACCTCCGGCCGGGGCAGACCATCGCGATCGTCGGCCACAACGGCGGCGGGAAGTCGACGCTCGTGAAGCTGCTCACGCGGCGGTACGCGCCGGACGAGGGCCGCATCCTGCTCGACGGGGTCGAGCTCTCCGAGTGGACGCCCGAGGCGCTGCGCGCGCGGGTCTCCGTCCTCTTCCAGGACTTCAACCGCTACAAGCTCACCGCGGGCGAGAACGTCGGCGCGGGTGACGTCGAGCGCTTCGACGACGAGGCCGCGTGGCAGGCCGCGGCGGAGCAGGCGCTCGCGGTCAGCGTGAGCGAGGAGCTCGAGCACGGCTTCCACACCCGGCTCGGCAAGACGTTCCGCGG
>JAYRVK010001212.1:0-8837 GCA_041918555.1 Sandaracinaceae bacterium | reverse complement strand
TGGAGGTTCTCTCCTCCGCAGCCCGGGACCGCGGCGATCCCTCCGAGCACCGCCGCGACGAGCACCGCACGATGATGAGCCAAGCGCATGTCCTCTCCTCCCACCGGCCTCGACGGTAGCGCAGCGAGGGAGGGCCGGCACGGAGGGGGTTGATCCGCGGTCACCCGGCGCGTCGCCGACCGACGACGACGCACAACAGCGCGAGGGCGAGCCGCCACGCGCTCTCCGTCCGCGAGGCCCCGACGGAACAGCCGCCCTCCGAGGGAGGCGCGACCCGGCCGGCGTCGGTCCCCGCGTCGGGCGCCGTCGCGACGCCCGCGTCCGGCGGCGCGCCCGCGTCCACCGCGCGCGGCGTGAACGTGAGCGTGAGCGTGTAGGGTCCGACGTCCCCGTCGTACGCGTCGACGAGCAGGAAGTACGTCCCCGGCAGCAGCCCCGCGCGGATCCGGGAGCCGCGGTCGGTGTCGGGGTCGACGTCGTCGTTGCACGCGAGCTCCTCGCCCCCGCAAGACGACTCGCGGAGGTACAGGACGCTGTCGAGGCCCTCGACCCGCGCCTCGAGGCTCGCGCTCGCCTCGAGCGTGAACGTGTACACGCGCTCGGGCCCGTCCCCGCCGCACGAGCCCCGCTCCCACGGCGCGTAGCCCGCGAGGCTCGCCTCGACGACCTGGGACTCGGCGACGAGGACCTCCGGGTCGTCGCAGCGATCGTGGGGCGGCCCCTCCACGCACGGCGCGCCGCCGCAGTCGCAGAGCGGCGAGACGAGGCCGGGCACGCGGCAGAGCGCCTCGAGGGCAGGCCGCACGTAGGTGAGCCGCTCGCCGTCGTCGGTCGGGGGCGGGTCGATCACGTTCACGACGTTGCACCCGCCGCGGTCCACGTAGTCCGTCTCGCCGCCGCCGAGGATCCCGACCATCGTCCCGTCGAGCGCGAACGCGCCGGAGCCCGAGTTGCCGTTGAACGCGTCGACCGTCGCGCGGAGCCACGTCGCGTCGGCGCTCGACCAGGTCACCGCTCCGCCGGCGTCGATCTTCATCGGGATCCCGTTCGGGTGCCCGATCAGCGCGAGCGGCGACCCGTCCGGCAACGCCGACGCCTCGCGCCGCACCGTCGCCGGGACGTGCCCGACGACCGGCCGCGAGAGCCGCACCACCGCCCAGTCGACCTCCGAGTCGTCGAAGCGCGCGACCACCGCGCCGCACCGATACACGTCGTCGCTCGTCAGCGGCGCGAGGACCCCGTCCGCGGCGTAGCGGAACCCGAGCACCCAGGCGTAGTCGTCGCAGTCCGATGGCTCGTCCATGCAGTGGCCGGCCGTCAATACGTGTTGCGTATCTACGATCGTTCCCGAGCACACCCCCGGCTCGATCTGCTCCGCGAAGCGCTCCCCCGCGCAGAGCATCTTCGCCTCGCCGAGCGTGCGCGAATAGTCGAACCGCACGTCCGCCGGGTCCGCTTCGTCGAGGAGCGTCGCGCGCACCTTCATCGCGATCGCCGATTCCGCCACCGCGCGGAGCGCGGCGTTCGTCTCGGCGTAGACCTCGGTGCGGCCGTCCGCGCCGTACACCACCGCGGCGCGCGTCGCCGCCGGCGGCTCGGTGCACGCGAGGAGCAGGAGCGCCGCGAGAGGCGTGCGCATGGCTCACACCGATTCCTTCAGGCTGGCCTGCACGATGGCCCACGCGGCGCCGGCGTCGCTGTCGTTGTCGCTCCAGCGCCCGTCGTAGCGCCCGCAGAAGGAGCTCTTGAGCACCTCGGGGAGCATCCGCGCGTGGTCGCCCTCCATCAGCGGGTGCTCGAGGTAGACGCACGCCTCATCCGTCGCGCGAACGCTGAGGCCGCCCGGGACGTCGGGCGCCCGGCGCACCGCGTCGGCGGCGAGCACGATGCGCTCGATCAGCGCCTTGCCGAGGCTCGGGTGGCGCGCGCGGAGGATCTTCACCTCCTCGTCGGGCGGCGGGTAGTCCATCTGGAGCGGCGCGAAGCGGTCGAGCTGCGCGGCGTCGATGCCGAACGTCCCCGTGAACTCGCTGCCGCGGTTCACCGCCGCGATGAACTGCACGTTGTCCGGGATCGCGAGGAAGCGGTTCTCGATCGGGTGGAACACCTTGCGCGTCGCGTCGAGCGCCGGCATCAGCGCGTTGCGCGCGCCCTCCGCGCAGCGGTTGAGCTCGTCGAGGAAGAGGAGGTAGCGCTCCTCGCGGTTCTCCCGCGCCTGCTCGAGCGCCTCGAGCAGCTCGGTCTTCACGAAGTCGGTGATCGGGTGGCCGCTCGCGGACGCGCGCACCTGGATCGTCGCGAGGAAGTCGCTCGCCTCGACCACCGCGCCGCAGTTGAAGAAGACGAAGCGCATCCCGAGGGTGTCCGCGATCGAGCGCGCGAGGGTCGTCTTGCCGCAGCCCTGCGGGCCGTCCAGCAGGATGTTGAGCCCGCTCTCGAGGAGGATCTGGAGCTTCTTCGAGACGATCGGATCGATGTACACGCCCTCGATCCGGAACGGCGCGGGCCGCACGTAGGAGACCTCGATGTGGCCGTGGTCCGCGCGCTCGGGCTTGTCGATCGCGGCGATCGACACGAGGCACGGCACGCCGGGCGTGATCCGCGCGTCGTTGGACAAGACGACCTTCGGCGCTCGCTTTCCGTCGAGGTGCGTCGCCCGGAACCGGAAGCGCGACCCCTCCGCCGAGTTCGCCCAGAACGTCGCCTCCATCACCGCGCCCACCTCGATGTCCTCGACTCTCAGCTTCATGAGCTCCTCAGCGTTCGTCCGACGAGGCGCGCCACGATCTGTCCGAAGCGCGACACCGCCCCGTCCAGGTTCGCCTCGTCCACCTCCACGTAGTGCGGAAAGCAGACCTCTTCCAGCGGGCGTACGGCGACCTGCGCGCACACGAGCCCGTGCCGCCGCGTCAGCTGGCGCACCAGCGCGCGCAGCGCGGTCACCGAGCACTCGGTCGGCAGGCCGTCGCTGATCATCACGAGCACGCGCGCCTTGCGCCGGCTGCGCATCGCCTCCTGCGCCGCGTGGTAGAGGCCGGCGGCGTCGTTGTTCCCCGCGGTCGCCTGGAGCGAGGTCACCGCGGGCCGCTGCGCGTCGCCCGCGTCGAAGATCTCGCGGTCCGTGAACCCGAAGATCCGCAGATCCACGCCGCGCAGCCCGCGCACCGCCTCGGTGAGGAGCACGCCGAACGCGTGCGCGCGCTCCATGCTCTGCCCCGCCATCGAGCCCGAGCAGTCGACGATCAGCCCGAGGAACAGGTCGTTCTCCTGCTGGATCTCGCGCGCGATCAGCACGCGCGGATCGCCGCGCACGACGAGCGGCCGCAGGCGCGTCCGATCGAGGCGCCGCCCGCGCAGGCGCATGCGCTCGGGAAGGTACGAGAGCCCGAGCAGCACGAGGTACTGCCGCAGCCGCCGCGCGTGCCGCGCCACCTGCGCCGCGACCGCGCGGTGGCTCGCGGGATCGGGCGGGACCTTCACGATCGTGTGGATGCGGTCGAAGTCCTCGCCCTCCGCGACGTTGAGCGCGAGCCGGCCGCGGCGGGTGGGCTTGCCGCCCTCGCGCGACTTGTCCGGCGAGCCGAGGATCCGCTCGACCTCCTGCTGCACGTCGCCATCGCCGATCTCGTCCCCGTGCGTGACGCGGCCCCACGGATCGTCCTCGAGCGACTCGGCCCCGCCGAACGCGAAGGCGAGCTGCACCTCGTCGCCGAAGATCCGCTGGAGCTCCTTGGTGATCTTGAAGAGGCCGCGCATGTCGAGGCGCCGGAAGCCGTGCGCGAAGAGCTCGAGCGCCTCGCGCACCCGCGGGTCGTCGTGCCGATCCCCGAGCCCCATGCGGAGCGCGCGCACGAAGCGCGCGAAGCTCGAGCCCTGCCGCTCGAGCTCGCGCAGCACGCTCCCGGTCTCGACGCGCACCGCGCCCGGATGCGTGGCCGCGTCGAGCGAGCATGCCGTCAAGACGTCGTACGCGCTCCCGCCGAGCGCCTTGAGCAGCACGTCCACGAGGACGTCGCGGTCCGCGTGCTGGAACGCGTACGCGTCGAGCCGCTTGAGCCGGTGCCCGAAGTCCTCGTCGAACGCGCGGATGTTCCGCTCGAGGTGCTCGTCCGCGACGAGGTTCAAGAGCCGCCCGAGCCCGACCGAGTCGGCCTTGGCCCAGATCGCGGCCTGCTCCGCGCCCTTGTGGTGGCGGTGGTGCCCGATCTCGTGGAGCACCAGGCCCTCGACGATCTCGCGGCCGTGCCGGTCACCGCGCAGGAGCGGGAGCGGCGAGACGAACACGCGGTTCTCGTTGAGCCGCGTGTAGCCGAGCCCCTCCCCGCTGATGAGGTGCGGTCGCAGGACGCCGCCCGTGAGCGTGCGGCTCACCGCCGCGCCCCACGCGAACATCTCGGCGATCGCGCGGAGCTTGCGCGCGCGGGTCGGCCGGCGTGGGAGGTTCGACAGCGCGTTGCTCCGCGTCCCGATCTGCTGCGACTCGGCGAGGAGGCGCTCGAGGCACTCCTCGCGCAGCTCGCGGTCCACCTCCTTCAGCTGCCCGACGAGCTTCGGCTCCTCGACGCTGTCGCCCAGCACCAGGAAGCTCTCCACGATGGCGTGGACGAGCGCGCCGTCGGCGTGCGTCCACAGCGCGGGCTGCTCCCCGAGCCCGGCGACGAGGCAGTGGGCCAGGACGGGGAGCCCGCTCGGGTCGTCGTGGCCGTGGGCGAGCGCCACCGCGACCTCGCGCCGCAGCTCGAGGATGCGCTCGGAGCCGAGCGCGAGGAACGCGCGGAGGGCCTCGACGTCGGCGTCCTCGCGCGCCCTCGCCAGGATCGAGAGGACGGCCTTGCGGTAGGCGGCGACGTGCGACGCGGCGACGAGCTGGCGCTGGAGCTCCTTCGCGCGCGGCGCGCGCTCGAAGAGGCGATCCGCGTCGCCCACGCGCAGCCACCGCTCGGTCGCGGGCGCGAGCACCGCCTCGACCGCGGCGTCGAAGCGATCTTCGCCGCGCTCGCAGAGCGCCATCGCCACGCGGAAACGCAGCTCCGCGCTCCCGTGCCCGCGCGAGAGCGCGAAGCGGACCGCGTCGAGCGCGTCGCCCGGCGCCCACAGCGGGAGGCTCGCGGTGATCGCGTCGAAGTGGATCGGGAGCGGGTCCTCCGCGAGGAGCCACGCGAGGCGCCGCTGGCCCGCCTCGCCGAGCCCGACGAGGCGCAGCGCGGCCTCGTGCACGACCGCGAGCACGTCGTCGCCGCAGCGCCGCGTGAGCGCGTCGAGATCGGTGGAGCGCCGGAGCTCGGCGAGCACGTCCTCGCTCGCGTGGCCCTGATCGGCGCGCGCGCCGCGCGCGCGGCTCGGCAGGCCCTCGCTCGAGACGACCTCGCGCAGCTCGCGGCGCGCCTCGTCGGCGACGTCGGGCAGGCGCTCCCGGATCTTCGCGACCCGCGCCTCCACCGCCGCGGGCGCGACGCGCGCGTCGAAGATCGCGCGGAGGATCCGCGCGGCGGGCAGTCCCTCCGCGCAGTCGAGACGGTCGATCGCGAGATCCAGCACGTCGCCGACCACCGGCGCGATCGCGGCGAGGCGCTTGGGCTCGCGGCGCCACCACACCGCGAGCGTGCGCGCCGCTGCGGCCCACACGTGCTCCGACAGGCTCGGCGAGGGGAGCGCGCACGCGAAGCGCAGGCTCGCCGCGAGCCCGCCCTCGCCCTCGACGAGCTGGCGCCCGGCCGGCAGGCCGAAGCGCTCGAAGCGCCAGAGCCAGCACTGCATCGGGAGCGGCGGGCTCGGGTGGCGCGACGCGATCTTGATCGCGTACGCGTCGAGCGCCTCGATGAACGCGGGCCGATGCTCGATCCACCTCTCCAGCTCCTCGGCGACGAGCCGCGGATCGTCGTGGCTGCCGAGGAGCGCCGCCGCGACCTCGACGTCCGGCGCGGGCAGGGTCTTGCGGCGGCGCAGCGCGGCGACGAGCCCGCGGCACGGGCGCCCCGCGGCCCGTCGGACCGCGACCGCGGGATCGGCGTCGGTGGCGATCGCGTCCGCGATCTCCCCGGGGAGCTCGTGCACCTCGCGCGTGGCCGCGAAGCCCCCCGCCTCGGGCTCGGCGGCGGGCCGCGCGTGGAGCTGCGCCCACGCCGCGATCGCGGGCGAGGTGTGCTCGGCGAGCTCCTCCGCGAGCGCGTGGAGGTGGGGGAACGCGAGGAGCCCGTCGTGCGCGTCGAGCGTGTCGAGCACGCGCCGCAGGAGCTTGGTCTCGAGCGACGCGAGCGCCGCGGCGAGCATCGGGGGATCGAGGACCGCGCCCGCGCGCGCGAGGAGCGCGCGCCCGAGGCTCGACGCCTCGAAGTCCGCTCGGGTGAGCCACCGCGCGAGGAGCTCCTTCGCGACCCCCGGGCTCGGGACGAGCACGTTCGCGAGCGCGGTCGCGTGCGCCGCGTCGAACGCGAGGCCGGGCCGGTGCTCGAGCTCGAGCAGGTGCTCGGTGATCGCGAGGCGCGCGGCCGGCGGCGCCGTCGAGAGGAACGCGACGTCGGTCGGGGGGCCCGAGGTCGCCGCGATCGCGTGGACGAGCGCGGCCGACGCGCCCGCGTGCTCGAGGATGCGATCGATCATCCAGCGCCGGCCCTTCTCGGCCTTGTCCTCGATCGACAGGAAGGACGCTGCGTCCTCCGGGTCGCGCAGGAACGAGCGCACGATCGGCTCGAGCTCGAGCACCTCGACGAGCCACTCGTAGGGCCCCTTGACGTTCTGGAAGCGCGCGACCGCGCCGGCGATGCGCAGATCGAGGAGCCCCCCCCCTCGCCGCACGAGCGGGGACTCGACCATGCGCCGCAGGATCAGGTCGGGCACGACGTGCCGCGGGCGCGGGAACCCGTACGTCGCGTCGGCGGCCGCGCGCCGGACCGCGAGCGGCAGATCGGGCCACGCGAGCACGAGCACGTGCGCGTAGGCCGCGAGCGCGAGCGCCTCGGGCGTCCAGGCCTCCGCGTGCGCGCAGACGAGCGCGGCGCTCACGCGCCGCCCGTACGCGAGCGGCCAGCTCGCGCTCAGCTCGCGCCACGCGCGGTAGAAGCGCTCGCGCTGCTCGACGGCCGCGTCCGGACCGAACAGCCCGAACAGCACGTCGAGGCGATCCTGCCCCGGCCGCTCGGCGCCGAGCGTGTCGAGGACGCGCGCGACCTCCTCGGCGCTCCGGCGCGGCGCCTCGTCGACCCACGTCGCGAGCGGCGCCGCGGGCCCTCCGACGAGCCACGCGCGCGCGGCGTCGCGGGGGAGCCGGCCGCGCCGCACGAGCTCGAGGACCAGCGCGATCGCGGTCGGCGTCGGCGCGAGGCCGAGCGCGGCGAGGGTTCCTTGGAACTCGGGATCGGCGAGCCGGTGCGCGCCGATCGCGCGCGCCTCCGGGCGGAGCTCCGCGTCGTAGGCGGCGCGCCGCACGTCCGCGCGGGAGTGGAAGACGACGTGCGCGATGCGCTGCGGCTGGACCTTCGCGGTCGCGAGCATCGCGGCGGCGGCGGCCGCGCGGACCTGCGCGTCCCCGTCGTCGAGCGCGCGCACGATCGCCGCGACGCCGACCCGGCCCGCGGCGCCGCCGAGCGCGCGGACCGCGGCCGCGCGGACGCGCGCGTCGGCGCACGCGAGCGCCGGCCCGAGCATCCCGATCCACGGCGCGCGCTGCTTGACGTCGCGCTCGGCGAGCGCGGCGAGGAGCGCCACGAGCGCGTCGGGCTCCGCCTCGGGGGTGCCGATCAGGCGATGGAGGCGCAGGTCGTCCACGGGGCTCCGAGGATGCCAGCGCTCGGGCGGTCGCGACACGACCACTCTCGACGTGGGTGTCGGGACGCGCGCGGGGTACCGGAGACGCTCACGCCGGATCCAGGGTTGGATCTCGGGGACACGGTGCCGTCCCTTCGATCCGTCGGTCGTCGTGCGCGGCTCGGGACCCAGCCCGGGCCGTTCGGGACGCGGTAATTTCGAGCCGAGCGCGGGTGCGTCTCGACTCGGCCCGAAGGTGCCCCGGGGCCCCGACGTGCGGAGCCCGCGATGGTTCGGCGGGACACCGGGCGACGCACCCGACCGCTCCCATCCGAGAAGCCGCCGCGAAGGTGCGCCTCGCCCCACGCCGCGTGCGCGGCGGGAGCGCCCTCGTTGCGATCGCTTGCCTCCCTGCGAGCCCCTTTGCTGGGGGCCGGCGAGTCGGCGCGCGATCTGCCCGGGCGGCTCGCGCCGCTCGTACCCGCCTCCGCGGGTCGAGCCGCGACCGCCCGATCGCTGTGCAGTGTGGTCTGTCGTTCCCTTTCATCGATCCTCGCCTCGCGGGTTCGCGCTTCCCACGTGCAATGCCCGTTCCCGATCTGCTACTCACTTCCCGATGACTGCGATCGAAGGCATCCCCGAGGATCTCGCGCGCGTGGATCTCGACGAGAAGCGGGCGATCCTGGACCTCGACGCGAGCCTCTATCCGGTCGAGGCGCTCTACGGCGCGGCCTACGTCTTCATCGACCGCTGCTACGTGCTCCTCGACCGTCCGGCTCCGCAGAAGTTGCGGATCGTCGTGACACCGAAGTCGCTCGAGGGCGCCGAGGCGCAGCTCCGCGACATCGTCGGCGAGCTCGCGAACGAGCTCGTGAGCGCGGCGTGGCGGCACCAGATCACCCAAGAGAACCGGGCCCGGATCGAGGCGGTGACGATGCAGGCGATCGCGGGCGCGATGGGTCCGCCGAGCCTCGAGGACCTCGAGGACTTCGACTTCAGCGACGAGGCCTTCGAGGATCCGCTCGGCATCGCGCTGAGCTGGGAGGAGAAGTACGCGAAGAAAGGCGAGGCCGCGCGAGAGGACGAAGAGGAGC
>JAYRVK010001211.1:0-11575 GCA_041918555.1 Sandaracinaceae bacterium | reverse complement strand
GAGGCCCTCCGCCGCGCTGTGCTGCGAGCACGACCGCACGAGTCGATGACGCACGGCGTCTTGCAGGTCGGCCCAGCGCCCGATCTCGCGCCAGAACGTCATCTCGAGGCGCGTGGCGTCGGCGTAGTCGAAGTTGTTCGGGTACGGGGGCGAGGTGAGCACGAGATCGAACGCGCCGAGCGACGCGTCGAGGTCGCGGCGGGCGTCCCCCGCGATCATGCGGGCGCGCGGCTCGGGCCGGACCGCGAGGTCCTCGGCGAACTGCCGCGCCCGCTCCTCGAGGGCGGCGAAGGGCTCGCGCGCGCGCGCCTTGAGGCGGTTCGGCAAGACGTATTGCCATTGTGCGGTCCCGACGCTCGCGCAGGGCCGCAGGATCGACGTCAGGGCGAGCCACTCGAGCTCCGCGAGGGGCTGCCCCGCGATCGACGCGGCGAGGTGCGCCGCGCGGAGCCGCTCGAGGCTCGACAACGACTCTTGCGAATAACACTTCGCCACGAGGTCTGGCGCGGCGTCCTCGGGAGGCGGCCGCTCGCGCGCGGCCTCGATCCACGCGGCGCTCCGCGCGAGGAGGACCTCCGGCGCGACCCGGGCCTCGAGCTTCGCGCGGGCGATGCGGCGCACGAACGGGTGCGCCTCGAGCCCCACGCTCTCGAGGCCGACCGCGTCGGCCGCGAGCAGCGTGGTCCCCGAGCCCGCGAACGGATCGAGCACGCGGGCCGCGCCGCTGCGCGCCCGCGCGGCGAGCCAGTCCTCGGCCCACGCCGCCGAGAAGCCCGCCGAGTAGCGGAACCAGCGGTGCACGGGGAGGCGCATGTTGTCGACGAAGCTCCCCTGTCGTGCGCGCGCCATCGGTCGCGGAGCCTACTCCGGGGTACAAACCGGGGGGCGCGGGTCGTATACCTGCCCGATGACGCGAGACGCCCTCCTGCTCCTCTCCTGCGTGCTCGCGGGCTGCGGCGACGCCGACCCCGGCGAGCCCGTCGCGATCGAGGACGTGCGCACCGCGGAGGCACCGCCCGCGCCGGTCCCCGTGGTCGATACGGTCGCGCCCGGGTTCCCGCCGGGGTCCGTGCTCCTCGCGATGGCGCCCGGGCGTCTCGACGCGACCGCGCGCGCGGTGACCCTGCGCTTCCCCGAGGCGCTCGACGAGGTCGGCGTGGTCGCGTACGTGCTCCGCGTCGACGGCGAGGAGGCCGCGCGCGTGGACACGACCGCGCCGGACCCGGCGTCGCGCGGCCTCTTCGACATCGTCGGCGACCCCCGCGCGACCCCGGCCGGCGCCACCGAGCGAGGCCGGATCGAGGGCGTGGCCTTCGAAGCGCCGCACACCTTCTCCGTGGTCGCCCTCGACGCGGCCGGCAACGCCTCGCCGCCGCTCGAGGCGGGCGACGCGCTGCCCCCGTTCTGGCCCGAGGACGCGCGGGTCGACGCCCAGCTCGACGGCGGCGCCGCGATCCTGACCTGGCCGGCCGCCGACGACGACGTCGGCGTGACCGCGTACGTGGTGCGGCGCGGCGACGAAGAGCTCGCGCGGCTCGGCCCTCGCGCGCGGCGTCATCGGGTCCCGGACGCCGATCGAGGCGCGGGCCCGCCACGGCGAGCCGAGCCGAGCGACCCGAGGGCAGAGCCGCGCGCCGGCCACGCGAGCCTCACCGTCGTCGCCGAGGACGCGGCCGGTCACCAGACGAGCCTCCTCGCGCCGAGCGTCGACGTCCTCTTCGCGCAGGCGCAGGTCGAGCAGATGCTGTTGGGCGCGCTCGGCGGTCCGAGCAACGGCGCCTTGGCGGACGTCCTCTCCTCGGGGGCCGTCACCGGGAGCGCAGAGGACGTCCTGGCCGAGTCGTCCGGCGTCGGCGTCGCGAGCGGCGGCGGGGTGCTCCGCGAGCGGCCGAGCGGCGGCGGCGGCCTCGGCGGGCTGGCCTCTGCCGGCGGGATCGCCGTCGCCGAGCCGCCCTCCGAGCGAGTCCGCGGCGAGGCGCGGCTGGACCCGGCGGTGGAGCAGTCGGGCTCGGGCGTGTTCGACGCGGCGATCGTCACGCGGACGCTGCGCTCGCGGCTCGCCGTGCTCCGCGCGTGCTACGAGCGCGAGCTCCGCAGCAGCCCGACGCTCGCGGGCACCGTCCGCTTCGAGCTCACCGTGACCCCGCAAGGCTCGGTGACCGGAGCGTCCGTCACGCAGAACACGACCGGCGCCGAGCTGCTGTCCTCCTGCATCACACGAACGCTCTCCGCGCTCCGCTTCTCGCCGGGCCCGGAGGGCGGATCGGTGACCTACGCCTCCGCGCTCGCGCTGAGCCCCGCGCCGATCCCCCCCCCGTAGCCCCCCCCCCACGCCGCACGCCGAAGTAGACGTGCGCGCCCGGGCGTGCACATATGCGCTCGGAGGCGGGCCGTCGGTGTTTCGCGCGCTTCTGCGACCCTCACCAAGGAGCCCGTCATGGATCTCGCGCGTAAGATGGGAGCCGAGACCTTCGGCACGTTCTGGCTCGTGTTCGGAGGCTGCGGCAGCGCGGTCCTCGCCGCGGGCTTCCCGGACGTCGGCATCGGCCTGCTCGGCGTCTCGTTCGCCTTCGGCCTCACGGTCCTCACGATGGCCTACGCGATCGGGCACATCTCCGGCTGCCATCTCAACCCCGCGGTCACCCTCGGCCTCGTCGCCGGCGGCCGCCACCCGGCCAAGGAGGCCCCCGCCTACATCGCGGCGCAGGTCGTCGGCGCCGCGCTCGGCGCCGGCGTGCTCTACCTGATCGCGACCTCGACGACCGGCGACGGCGCCTCCGCCGAGTTCGAGGTCAGCGCGGGCTTCGCCGCCAACGGCTTCGACGCGCACTCTCCGGGCGGCTACACGATGTTCGGTGCCCTGATCGCCGAGGTCGTCCTCACCTTCGCGTTCCTCATGATCATCATGGGCGCGACGGACAAGCGCGCCCCCTCGGGCTTCGCCCCGATCGCGATCGGCCTCGGGCTCACGCTGATCCACCTGATCGGGATCCCCGTCACCAACCTCTCGGTGAACCCCGCGCGCAGCACCGGCCCGGCCCTCTTCGTCGGCGACTGGGCGCTCACGCAGCTCTGGCTCTTCTGGGTCGCGCCGATCGCGGGCGCCGTGCTCGCCGGCCTGGCCTACAAGGGCCTCTTCGAGGCGAAGGCCGAGGCGAAGAAGGACTGAGAGCGGGACCACGTCGAGCGCTGGAGCTCGACGCTCCTCGAAGAGACGCGCGCGCGGCTCGGCGCGGTCCTCCCGCTGACGGAGGACGAGGTCCGCTTCCTCGAGCGCCTCGACCAGGACGGGGAGATCGAGGCCGGGCTCCTCACCGCCGACCGCGAGCTGCAGCGGCGCATCGAGACGAGCCCGGGGCTTGAGTGCAGGGCGTCGAACGTGAAGAAGCACGCTGGCCTCGACCCGTAGGCGCCCCCTGGATCGCGCCACGGTGCTCGGGCTCCGTCGATCGGGGATTCCCGAGGTCATGTCAGAGGAGCCCGCCGCGTGCGTCGGGGCCTCCGATGCTCTGGCTCCCCACCACCTTCGCCGCGCTGGACTTCGAGACGGCGAACCGGGACGCGACGAGCGTCTGTGCGATCGGCGTGGTGCGCGTCGAGCACGGCGCCGTGGTCGCGCGCCACGCGGGCCTCGTTCGGCCGCCGACGCGCGACTTCTGCTTCACGGACGTGCACGGCATTCGCTGGCGCGACGTGGCGTCGATGCCTTCCTTCGGGGAGGCGTGGCGCTCGGTCGCGCCGCTCCTCGAGGACGCCGGGTTCATCGCGGCGCACAACGCGCCCTTCGAACGCCGTGTCGTCGCAGCTTGCGCGGAGCGCTTCGACGTCCATGAACCACGCGCGCGCTTCGAGTGCACGATGATGCTCGCGCGGCGCACCTGGGGCCTCCGCCCCACGAAGCTCTCGGACGTCGCCGCGTTCCTCGGGATCGCCCTGCGGCACCACGACCCGCTCTCGGACGCGGAGGCCGCCGCGCAGATCGTGCTCGCCGCGCATCGCGGCCAGGACCGCGCCCACGCGGCGCGAGCGAGCACCCGCCGTTGACCTCAACACACGATCCAGCGCGCGTGGGCGAGCAGGCGATCGCGCACCTCGTGCGCCGCGGGCGGCGTCGAGAGCACCTCTCCGACGAGCGCCTGCGTCTCGCTCACCCAGCTCGCGAGGCGCGGAATTCCTGCGACGCGCGGCGCGACGGCCTCGAGCCGCGGCTTGGCGCCCGGCTTCTTGCGATCCTGCTTCGCGAGGAGACGCTCGGCGGCGCCTCGGTCATCGGCCCACGCGAGCGCGGCGCCCTCAAGCTGCGTGGCCGCGACGATCAGCGCCATCAGCGGGTGCGAGGCCGGACCCGCGTGGAGCTGCCACAGACTGCCCAGCACGCTCTGCGCGGCGGCGTGGTCTCCGAGCCGCACGTGGACGAGGGCGAGGTATCGCCGCACGCCGTGCGACGGATACGACCGGTGATCGCCCGCGCACCACGGCGACGTGTGCAGCTTGGTCGATCGCCACGCCTCGATGAATCCGGCCCCCTCCACGCCGCTCTTCGAGGCGAGGGCCGTCGCTCCGAGGCGCAGCCAGTGGAGCAGCGCGAACCCCTGCGGGATCTCCGGCAGCGCCGCGATCGCGCTCGCGATGTCCCCGTGGGTGGGCTCCGTGTGGAGGCTCCGGGCAAGGAACGCACGCGCGTCCTCGAGCCGACCGGCATAGGTCTCGAGCTGCGCACGGTACTGGTGCTGCCGATCGTGATCCGCCTCGCTCGCGAGCTCCGCGAGCGCCGCCTCGTTCAGCTCGCGCGCGCGTTCGAACCGCTCCGGGTGACGCAGCGCCGCATACATCTCGGCCTGGAGCTGCGTGCCGAGCGCCCGGCCGCGCTGGTCCGAGCGCACCGTCGTGGGGAAGACCTCGGGAAGAGCGTCCGCCAGGAGTGACGATAGATCGCCGAAGTACCCCGCCACGCTCCCCGCCCGCGCCGACGCGGCGTCGTACTCGAGGCAGTCCGTGAGGTGGACGGCCTGTGCGATCAGGCCCTCGGTGATCACCGGCCCGAGCTCCCACCGACCAGCGACCTGCGGAAGGAGCGCGTCGAAGCTCGCCGAGGCGTCGCGCGCGTCGACGAGCGCCCCGCGGTGGTTCGCCGCGGTCAGGGCGTGACGCCACAGCCCGAGCGTGAACGGGTCGACGCTCGCCGCTCGCTCCCCGAGACGCGCGCGGAGCCCGGCATCGACCTCGCGCAGCAGCCAGCACGCCGCGGCGTGACCGCGCTCTGGATCCCGGCGGTGCTCGCCGAGCTGCTCGAGCCACGCGTCGACCACGGCGAGCTGCGGCGCGCGCGCGGGCGCACTCATCGACACGAGCGCGTCGAGGACCGACGGCAGATGCGCCTCGGCGGACCTCCGCGCCTCCTTGGACAAAGAGTCTCCGACGAGCTGCTCCGCGAGCTCCACGAGCGCCAGCCCGACGGCGCCCTGATCCATGTGCTCGTCGACGCGCCGATCGAGATCGCGGAGCGTGAGTGTCCAGTCGAACGGACCGAAGGTCGCCTTCAGTGTGGCGCGGGCCAGGGCGCCGAGCTTCTGGTAGCGGGCGTGCGAAGCGTTGCTGAGGAGATCGCAGCACTGCAGCTCTCGCCACGTGCGACCCGAGCCGGTGCGCACCCCGAGCAAGTGTAACCGTGCCGACTCGGCCGCGAGCCCGCGCCGCACCGCGGCGTACGCGACGTGCTCCTGCAGGCGTCGCAGATACGCGGGCTCGGAGAGCTGCACCTCGCCCTCGACCATGTACACGGCGCCGATCAGCGTGAGCCCCACCTCGCCTCGGTACTCGCGCGCGAGCCCTTCGAGGAGCCGCACGCAGAGCTCCGCGATCATCCGCGTGTAGGTCGCCTCGATCGTCCCGAAGCCGAGCCCCTCACGGTTCTCGAGCCGCACTGCGCGCAGCGACGGCCGGCGTCCGAGGGCCGCGCACAGTGCGCCGACGAGCGCATCGAACCGCTCGCCGCGGCCACAGTCCTTGGCGTGCACGAGGTTGGGCAGCGGCTCTCCGATCGCGTCGTAGGTCTCGCGGAGGAGCTCCTCGGCCGCCTTCGCAACGAAGGTGCCCGCGGGGGCGAGCAGGCCGGCGACTTGGCTCGGGAACGCTGGGGCGCGCTCGCGGCTGCCTTCGGTGAACGTGCCGCTCTCGTCGAGGTAGAGGTCGAAGGCCTTCATGGCGAGCCCTCCTCGAGCGTCGCGGCCCGCGGCAAGCGAGCGCCGTCGCGCATCGACGCACAATACCACCCGCGCTCGGGCACGCGCCGCGCCGCGTTGCCCTGCACGAGCGACCTGCCGAGCCTCACCGGCCTCGCTTCCGGAGCAGCGAGACCGCGACCCGCGCGAGCGCCATGAGGCACGCGGCGCCCATCTCGACGAGGATCAACTTCCCGATCGGATGCATCGACTCACCTCCCTTCCGTCGCGCTCGCGCGGAGCCGCGACTCTCGGTAGACGCGGCAGGTCCCGGTCCCTGACATCGATCGCTACACTCGCCGCATGTCGAAGATGCTCGTCCTCACCGTCGGGGGTTCGCCCGAGCCCCTTCTCCATCACATCGCCCACCGAGCGTGGGACCGCGTCGTGTTCGTGTGCAGCGAGGACGACCCCGTCTCGGGAAAGGCCGGCTCGCACGCCACGGTCGACGACCTGGCGGCCCGTGCCGGGCTCGACGAGGCGCGGGCCGAGCGACTCCTCGTGCCCGCCGACGATCCGGGGATCATCCACGATCGTTGCCTCGGACGGATTCGCGCCGAGCGAGCGGCCGGCGCGACGGTGGTCGCCGACTACACGGGCGGCACCAAGTCGATGAGCGCGGGTCTCCTGCTCGCCGCGCTCACCGAGGGCGCGGACATCGACGTGGTCCTCGGCCCCCGCACCGATCACGTCAAGGTGCGGAGCGGCACGCAGCAGGTCGTGTCCATCGACACGAGCGTGCTCGAGAGCCACGGCGCGCTCGCGATCGCGGCGCGAGCGTGGTCGCGCTTCGACTACGCCGCCGCAGCCGAGGCCCTTTCGACGCTGCGCCGCCCGACCGACGAAGCGCGGCG
The DNA here is from genome assembly GCA_041918555.1 of Sandaracinaceae bacterium. GTDB lineage: Bacteria > Myxococcota_A > Polyangia > Polyangiales > Sandaracinaceae > JACKEC01. Next base: position 4,500 of record JAYRVK010001211.1, on the reverse strand, counting down.
GCTGCGCCAGCTCTCGATCGGTTACGCGCGCTGGACGGCGTTCGACTACCGCGGGGCGCGCGATCACTTGCTGCCCTTCGGACGCTTCGTCCCGCAGATGGCCGCGCTCACGGCGCTCGCGACGGACTCCACACGCGACACCGACGCCGCGCGCATCGTCGACCTCTGGCTCGCGTCGGAGCGCCACGCTCGCGCCGAGCGGTTCGATCTCGCCGTGCTTCTCCTCTATCGAGCGAACGAAGCCATCGCGCAGTGGGCGCTGCGGTGGGAGCACGGGATCGACCCCGGCGACATCGCCGAGGGCTCACCGGTCGTCGAGCTCGCGTCGACGAATCACGCCGGCAAGCGGGTCCTCGGGCAGCACGCCGCGTGGCAGGCCTTGGGCCGGCTCGGGGGCGCGCTGGCGGAGATCGCTCGCGCGACCGAGCGATCGCGCCTCGACCTGTCGGTCCGCCGCAACGAGTCGGTGCTCGCCCACGGCGCGAAGCCTCTCACCGAGGACGACCACGCACGGGTTCGTGAATGGTTCGCGCAAGAGATCTTGCCGGGCTTCGAGAAGACCGCGTATCCGAAGGGGCGCAAGCCCCCGGGGCAGCTGCCCGACGCGTTTCCCCGGTGACTCGCGGCGTGATCGGCTCGGCTCAACGCCGCTGCATCGCCGCCAGCGCGGCGGGGCCCGCGATGACGACCACCTCACCCGTCGCCCGCATCGACGATCTCGAGGAACTCCGTGAGCACCCCGGCGAGCGCGCGGGCGCCGTTCTTGCCCTCGCTCACGGCGCGGCGCTCCAGCACCTCGCGAATTCGCCTAGGAAATCATGGTCCCCCGCTCCTGCGTCTCTCAGTCCGTCGACGGACTGCCGTCGAGCCAGGCGAGCAAGTCGAGGACCTGCGCTTGGTTCTTCAAGGCCTTCTCACCCTGACGCTTGGCCTTGTCGAGCTCCTTCTGCAGCCGCTCTTGTTCTGCCTTCCATTTGCGAAAGGTCGACTTGTCGGACTTGGAGGGCTTCGTCCCCGCGTGACCGTCGAGCTGTCGCCGGACCCTTTCCGCCTCGCTCGAGCCACCCGCGGCGCGGTTGCGAAGATCGCCGATCGCATCCGCGAAGACGGCCCGGACGGCCGCCCGCCACTCTTCGTCGGAGACTTCGCTCGGCGATCGCCGACCCTCCTGCATCAACCAATCGCCCTGCTTGGCCAAGGACTGACGCAAGAGATCGGCGTAGACGATCGGAAGGCGCTCCACGAGGGGCAAGCTCGCTCGTCGCCGTTCCTCGCGGGCAGCTCGTTCGTCGTCGATAGACCTCCACGAGAGGTCCATGCGCCCGTAGCCGGCGTTGGTCTTCGCGCCGATCCCGAGCTCGTCGAGCCCGAGCTTCAGCAGCTCGAGGGCCGCCTCGCACCAGTCGGGCGGGCCTTCCACCGCGACCTGGAAAACGCCCGTCGCGGAGACGAACGAGACCGGGTTCGGGCTGTCGGTGTCGCTCGGCGGGACGTCGCCCTTCATGTAGTACTGCGCGTGGTGCACCGTCATCACGTCCAGGTGCAGCGGCCGGTCCTTCGGCTCCCACCAGCCGTCGAGGAACGCGACCGCTCCCTGCTCGTCCGTCGAGCCGAACAGCGTTCGGTAGCTCTCGCCGTCGCCGCGCCACGCGTCGTCTTCGACGAGGTGGCGCGCGGCGGCCGCCGCGAGGCCCTTGAGCGCAGAGGCCGGCAGCACCGGGACGCCCCACGTGTGGTCGAGAGCGATGCCGACCTCGAGTACGCTCTCTTCTCCGAGGCCGACGACGAGCCGACCGCGGGCTTTGGCCGTCGCGATCACGAGGGCGCTCGCGTCCGACCACGGCGTCGCCTCGAGGCTCGCACGTCGTCGATCGAACGCGTGACGGTACGCTGCCGGACTCCTCAACTCGACCGCCTTGGCCAAGTGTTCGCCCGCTGCCTTACCGCCTCTCTCCGTGTCGGAGGTCGGGAGCAGCTTGTCGAGGAAGAGACCGTGGTGCATCCCCTGGTCGCACGCGAGCTGGGCGAGCGCCCTGCGAACGGTCATGGCTCAGCCCTCGTCCTCTTCGATGTCCCCGAGCTCCACCTGCGCGAAGCGCCGGAACCACGCGGCCACCTCGAGGAGGTCGCGCGTGAGCGCGAGGTACTCGGGGAGCTTCATCTTCTGCGCGCGCTCGAGGAGGCCTGCGCCCTTCTCGCCGGGGGTCAGTGCGGCCGCGAGCGCGCTCGCCATCTTGTCGCCGATCTGTTTGCGCGACTGGAGGAACGCGATGGCCTGCACGGCGCCGCTTCGCTGGATCAGGGCGGGCGCCTTCATGCAAAGCGACTTGAGCTTCTTCACGTCGGGGTCCTGGCGAAACGCCTTCACCGCCCCGTGCGCGGCGAGTGACCAACGCTGTTGCCGCGTGCTCATCGCTCACCCCCCGCGAGGACCACGTTGCACCGGCCCCGACCGACGGTGGCCTTGCCGCCGAATTGCACGGCGCCCGTCGAGACGGCGCTCAACGCTTCGAAAGCCTCCGCCGGCTTCGCGGCGCCCCCGACCATCTGTGCGGCGACCAGCCCGACCAGCACCGTCTCCACCGGCAGGCTCTCCTCGGTCCAGAGGGCGCCCTTCTTCACGGTCTTCTTCTCCGGGTCGAGCTGGATCCGCGTCACCACGTCGATCCCGTGCCGCGCGAGGAACGTCATCACGTCGTCGTGGACCACGCAGAAGCGCTCACCCAAGAGCGCCCGCCACTCCTCGTCGGCGAAGAGCAGCTCGCCCAGGTGCTTCGCCCACGTCGACGCCAGCTCGTCCTTGCGCGGCGTGAAGTCGAGGTCCTCGAAGACGACCTTGTCGGTGTTGTCGACCTTCACCTCGAGCTTGGTCGCCTTCGTGATCGAGCACTCGTCGACCCTGTCGACGAGCGGGACCTTGTCCGGCACCTTCACGCCGGCCTCGCGGGCATCTCTCGCGTACTTGGCGAGGAGGAGCCGCGAGGTGGCCCACGCGAACGTTCCTGCCGCCGACCGGACGGGCAGCAGCAAGAGGTTGGCGTCGCCGAAGAGCAGCACGCCCGCGTGGTCGGAGGCGCTCGCGGTCTCCGGCCCGAATACCTTGGTCGTGTCGCTGCGCCCGAGGGACTGGGAGCGACCGCGGAGGCTGCCCTTGATGGACGATCCGGGCAGGTACGGGTGGTCGGTGGCCCGATCGCGGGCGATGGCCAGGTCGACGGCGCCGATGCTCTGGCCCGTGCCCGCGTGGAGCGGCGAGAGGGCGTGGACGAAGAGGAGTCGGGTGTTCATGGTCATTTCCGGATCACGGGTTGGCGAAGAAGTTCAGGAAGGCGTCAAGGGGGTCGGGATTGCCGTTCAAAGGCTTGATGAGAGCGGCCTCGGCAGCATCGAGGGTGGCCCGAACGGGTTCGGCGATATTCCTGCCCCGGAGCTCGAGCGGTTCAGCTTGGCGGGCCGGTTCATTGAGGACGAGGGCCAGCGCGTGAAAGTGCGATCCAGTGCGGATGGGTCGCAGGATCAGCGGGGATGCGCGCCGCTCCTTGCCGATCGGTAGGAGCTCCGTGTCCGGAGGGTCGTCTCGATCCTTGAAGTGAAATACGATCGGCATGCCGAAGGCAGCGCGAGGGAACTTGTGTACGGGAGAGGGTAGCTTCTGGTGCTTCGGCAAGCGCCTCTTGGTGGTCTCACGGATCTCTTCCGCCTCGGGCCAGCGGCTGCGTCCAGGCGTCCGACCCTCCCCGGGATTACGCCCAAGACCAGGCCCCTGGCGAAACCGCTGAAGGCGACTGAGCGCCGACTCGAGCGCTTCGTTCGCGCTCTTGGAGCTGCCGTTCGAGAGCCTCCATCGGGCGCCCACGAGGGCCGGGACTCCGTCGACGGGACTACCCGTTCCGAGCTCCATCAGGAATCGCTCGACATCCCCTAGATCGCCCGTGGGCGCGCACACCGCGCCGAAGCCGCGGCGCGTCCGCCCGCCCACGCCACCGAAGAGCAGCCAGGCCTTCACGGCTTGTTCGATGGAGCCGCGGTCCGCCTCTCGCGCGCTCCGCAAGCAGAGGACGAACTCCCCCGCCACATTCCAGAGGGTTCCCGGGGTGCGATCATTGGCGTTCTGCTGCGGACGCAGAGGGAACGTGCCGTATGCCAGACCGGGCGCGCTATCAAGGCCGCGCGGAGTGGGCTTCTTACCATTGCCGCGGATTTCGAGAGACACCTGCGCCGGCCGACTCGCCGCACCCCACAACCGCGCCTCCTCGTTGCGAAGCTCATCGAGCGTCGCGAAGCGGTGCGCGTGCGTCGCGCGCCACCAGAACCGGAGCTGTCCGCGCACCGATGCGGCGCGCACCGGGGTGATCGGGTCGTAAGCGTTCACGGGGGGTAGCGGCCGTGATCTTGTGATCGCCCCCACGGCGCGTGGGGCGAGACCGTGATCTACCAGGTGCGTGTCCGACCTGGAGCTGCGACTCGCCGAGCTGGAAGCTGCGATCGTGATGCGCGACG
>JAYRVK010001210.1:0-19974 GCA_041918555.1 Sandaracinaceae bacterium | reverse complement strand
GGCCCGTCGCGGCCGTCCACGCGGCCTCGCCCGCGTTCGAGATCCGGTTCACCGACTCGTACGCGACCGCGCGCGCGCCGGGCGCGTCGACCCACGGATCGATCGCGCGCACGGTGCGCTCGATCGCGACGCGGAGCACGGTCCCCGCGCGGTTCGGGAACGCGGCCTCGTGCCGGAAGGTGATCGAAGACGCCTCCGAGGCCACGACCTCCCACGCGGCGGTGTCGATCGCCGCCGGCACTTGCCAGTGCGCGAGCTCGAACGGCGCGCCTGGCGGGAAGTAGAGCGCGTACGGTCCGCCCTCGGGGCCGAGCCAGAAGCGATCCTCGCCGCCGAAGACGTTCATGTGCGGCGTGGGCACGCCGCTCTCGATGCGCGCGCGGTGGATCCAGCCGAAGCTCGCGCCGTCCTCCGCGACGGCGCTCGTCATCACGCGGCCCTGCCACGCGGGCGCGACGACCACGCGCGCGTCGCCGCGCGCGAGCACGATCACGTCGGGCGCGTGGCGGCGGAGGAACGCGAGGTCGTCGGCGAACGAGTCGGTCACGGGGGGGGGGACCTCCGGCGCTCCGCGATCGGTCGAGGGCGGGCCGCCGCACGCGGCGAGGAGCGCGGTGAGGGCGGCGCGCCGCACGTCAGCGCTTCGCCTCGTACGCCGCGCGCACGTTCAAGAGCTCCACGGGCCTGCCGGCGTTCTCGCCGACGACCTTCCCGCCCGACGCGTAGACCCGGCTCGTCCCGGGCACGCGCCCGAGCTCCACCAGGCGATCGCCGTAGAGGCCGTAGAACGCGGGCCCCGCGAGCGCCACGTCCTCGTCGATGCGCACGAGATCGGAGACGCTCACCTCGACGCGCTGGACGGGCGCGCGCGCGGGGCCGAGCAGCACGAGCTCCTTGGCGTAGAGGTGGAGGAGCAGGTGGTCGCCCGCGAGGTACGCGAGCTGCGGCAGGTTCGGGAACGCCCCGAGCGAGGTCCGCGCGCCGGTCGCCACGTCGGCCTCGAACACGTGGAAGGTGCTCGTCGCCGCGTCGTAGTCCGAAGTGGCGAAGCGCGCCGCGTCGGGCGAGACCGCGAGCGGCGGCGGGAAGCCGCGGCCGCGCACCTCGCCGGGGACCGCGCGCGGCTCGGAGCCGTCGGCCCGCGCGAAGACGACGTGGAAGCGCTCGCGCTCGATCGGCCGGAAGAACACCATGCCGTCGCCCGCGAGCTGGGGGTTCGCGTGGGCGCCGACCGCGACGAGGGCGCGGAAGTCCGGCAGCGGTCGCAGCGGGAGGTCCCTCTCCTTGATCGGCACGACGGAGATCTCGGTCGAGCCCGTCGCCCGCGCGCGGGCGGCGCGCGCCTCCGCGACCGCCTTCTTGCCGAGGCGCGCCTCGAGGCGGGCGTCCTCGAAGTCGGCGTCCTCGTCGTCCTCGCCGAGCGCGCGATCCACGCCCGCGCCGTAGAGGTCGGGCTCGTCGAGGCCGCTCCACCCCCCAATCCGCCCCTCCCAGAACTTGCTCGAGCCGCCCTCACGGTAGACGAGTCGCATGGGCGCGCAGCCTGGTCCGGGGTGCCGCCCGCTGTCCAGTCGCCTAGCGGAGGTAGCTCGCGCCGTTGACGTCGAGGATCGCGCCCGACGCGAAGGCCGCCTCGGGCATGCACATCGCGGCGACCCAGTACGCCACCTCGTCCACCGTGGCGACGCGGCCGAACGGGCTCTGCGCGCGGACCGCGTCGCCCGCCGCGCCTTGCAGGTGCGGGCGCGCCATCGCCGTCTCGACGAAGCCGGGCGCCACCGCGAAGACGCTGATGCCCCTCGGCGCGAGCGCGACCGCGAGCGACTGCGTGAGCTGGTGCAGGCCCGCCTTCGCGGCGCCGTACGCGGGGGCGCTCGGCTCACCGCGGAACGCGCCCCGCGACCCGACGTTCACGATGCGGCCGCCCTCGCCCAGGTGTCGCGCCGCCCAGAAGCAGGCGTGCGCGGGCCCGAGGAGGTTCGTCCGCATGGTGAGCTCCCAGCTCGCGAGCCACTGCTCCCAGCTCGTCTCGAGCGGCGGGTGGGTGCGGTACACGCCCGCGTTGTTCACGAGCACGTCGAGGCGGCCATGCGCCGCGACCGTCGCCTCGATCATGCGCCGCGCGGCCTCGGGCTCGGCGAGCTCGGCGGCGACGAGGGTGTGGCCCGCGCCCTCGAGCGACTCGCGCACCGCGCGCGCCTCGGCCTCGCCCGCGCGGTAGTGGATCGCGACCGTCGCGCCGTGGCGCGCGAGGCGGCGCGCGATCGCGGCGCCGATCCCGCGCGAAGCGCCGGTGACCAGCGCGACCTTGGAGAGGAGGGCTCGATCGGTCATCGCGCGAGCGTACTGGCGCGGCCCTCGGCCCGCGAGTAGCCTCGGCGCGTCGTGTCCGGTGAACTCCGTTCGTGGCCGTTTTTCCTGGGTCTCGCGGCCTCGGTCGCGGGCTGCTGGGGCAACGAGCCGACCGAGTTCCCGCCGGGCCTCGAGCCCCTCGAGGACAACCCCGTCGCGCCGCCCGCGGGCACCGCCGAGGACCCGTACCCCGAGGGCTGGGTCCTCGAGGGCGTCGACGGCCCGCGCCACGACACCATCTACGCGCGCGGCTATCTGCGCGCGCCGCTCGCCGCGGTGTGGGCCGCGTTCCGCGACCCGCGCGTGGGCGCGGATCTCCGGAGCGCGGACGAGTGGAGCGTCGAGCCGCTCGACGATCCCGGCTACGACGAGGCCTACGTGATCCACTGCACGGCGTTCGAGATCGTCACCGTCGACTGGTGGACCACGTGGCGGCACGGCGTCGTGACGGGCACCGTCGAGGCCCCTGAGCTCGTCTCGATCCGCTGGCAGAAGACCGACGGCAGCACGATCCTGCGCCTCATCGAGGGCTCGATCGTGCTGCGCCCGACGCCGGACGGCGCGTCGACCGAGCTCGACCTCGTGTACCGCGTCGACGCGCTCGCGTCGGGCGTCTCGGACTACTCGCGCTACGTCGAGGACACCCTGACCGACGCGCGCGCGCTGGTGCACGGCGAGCCCATCCAGGAGACCTTCGACTGAGCTCGCTCAGAAGCTCGTGCGGACGAGCTCCATGCGCGAGTCGCCGCCCCACGCGGCGTAGTGGCTCTCCACCATGCCGACGCCGTTGCAGTAGATCTCCCAGACGTCGTAGCCCTGCTGCTCGCGGCGCCAGCAATCGGTGAACGTGCCCGCGGCCACGGTGTGCGTCGGCAGGTGCTCGCTCCACACGTACGTCGCGCCGGACGCGCCGCCCGCGGCCCACGTCGCGCCGACCGAGGGGGGCAAGTCGAGTTGCACGTACCAAGCGCCGCCGCTCTGTACGTCGACGTCCTCGCCGCGGCGCCGGTAGGGGAGGGTGTCGAAGTAGCAGCCGGGCTCCTCGTCGCGCACGTAGACGGTGCCCTCCGACTCTTCGCGGACCTCCACGATGCGGCCGGTGTGCGTCCCGCCGTTCTCACAGGCGGTGCCGGGCGTACCGTCGATCCGCGTCGCGGTCCACTCCCACTCGAGCCCCTCCGCGAGCGGGAAGTAGTCGCCGTCGAACGGGCTCCCGCCGCCCGCGTCGAGGCCGGGCGTGCCGCCCGCGTCGGCGCCGGGCGCGGCGCCCGCGTCCGTCCCCGGGAGGCTGCCGCCGTCGGACCCGGAGGCGGGGCGGCCGTCGCCGCAGCCGGCGAGCGCGAGCGTGAGCGCGAGCGCGAGGAGTCCCTTGCGATGCATCGCCCGAGGGTACGCCACCTCGGAGCGCGCCTTCCCGTCCCCCTCAGCGATCGAGGCGCGGGGTGCCGCCGCGCGGGTCCCAGGGCGGGCGGACCAGGAGGCGGCGCCACAGCACGCGCCACGTCGCCCACGCGTGGGCGCCCGGCGCGCGGCCGATGCGGGACGGGGGCAGGTGCGCGGCGAGCAGGTCCACGCCGAAGCGCATGCCGTCGTCATCGCCGACGCCGAGGTAGAGCGGCGGCATCCGCTCGGGGTGCGTGGCGTAGCCCTGGAGCCAGACCCAGAGCGCCGCCGCTTCGGTGCGCTCCGCCCGCGCGGGGGGCCGCCACGCCGCGAGGCCGCCCGCCTCGGCGATCGAGCGGAGCAGACCGCCGCCGCCGAAGTAGGGCGCGAGCAGGAAGAGCCCGTCGACGCGGTCGGGGTAGGCCTGCGCCAGGAGGAGCGCGCCCATCCCGCCCATCGAGGAGCCGACGAGCCAGATGTCCTCGTAGCCGCGCTGCTCCGCCACGACGAGGACGTCCTCGCCGAACCTCCGGCGCAGCGTGCCGGAGGCGTAGTAGCCGTTGTGCGCGTCGAGGGCGAGCACGTCGCAGCGCCGCGACGCGCGGAGCGCGTCCGCGACGAAGCCGTGCTGGAAATACGCGTCCGGGAGGTTGAGCATCCCGGGCATCAGCACGAGGAGGCAGCGCTGCCGCGTCCGGGCGTCGGCGCGCGCCTCGAGCCCGAGCATCGGCTCGCGCACGTCGCGCAGGTAATAGGCGCCGAACTGACAGCCCGTCGCGAGCGCGAGCGCCGCGAGGCACCACCGGTTCGAGAGCCTCGGCATCGCCCGCGAGCGTCACGATGACGCGTCCACCGCGGGCCTGTCGAGCCGGCACAGCACGGCACAGGTCCTTGGAATCTGCCCGGTTCGCGCGCGGCGCGCCGCGCGGCCCGCGCGGAATTCCCCGCTGGCCCGTGACCTGCTGAGAGCGCCGCACGGAGGTTCCGCCATGTCGCTTCGCCCTGGGTACTCGCTCGGTCTCACCCTCGTCGCCCCCGCCGTCCTCGCGGCCTGTCTGTCGACCCACGAGCCCGAGCCCGGGACCCTCGACGTCGAGGCGAGCATCGCGTCGGTGACCCTCGCGGACGACTGCGCCACGGCCGGCGAGCCCGGGCCGGGCCTCTGGGCCGGCGACTGCGCGGAGGACGGCTGCCCGAGCTTCTGCCAGCAGACCGCGGTGCGCCTCACCCTCGACGCGGCCGCGGAGGGCGAGACCGTGCCCTTCGAGGTCGTCTCGATCCGGCTCCTCACCATGGACGGCGCGCTCGCCGACGAGCTCTCGCCCCACGACGCGCAGCTCTTCGTCGACGGCGCGTACGTCGGCTGGGACGAGCAGATCGCGCCCGGCCAGAGCCTGCACGTGACCTACGACACCTCGGCGCCGGACTGGACCACGATCGGCGGCGGCAACTCGTGGGCGACCCACGGCATGGAGTTCCGCGTCGAGATGGTCGTCCGCATCGACGGCGTCGAGCAGACGCTCGAGTTCTCGCCCGCGATGCGCGAGGCCGAGATCGTCACCTGACCTCCGAAGGGAGTTCACCCCCTTCCCCCCGCACGAGCGCGGCGCGGCCGCGCTCGCTCCCACGCTTCGCGTGGGTCCCCCTCGATCGACTCGTGATCGCCGCCGCCTCCAATCCCGCCCCACGAGAGGTACGATCGGGCCGTCGCATGCGTGCGTACGGCCCGTTCGCGTTGCTGTCGGTGCTCGCCGCGCTGGGGTGCAACGAGACTTCCTCGGTACCGAGCGAGCCTCCGCCCGCGCCCGCGCCGCCGCCCGCGGATCCGCGCGAGGGGCTCGAGCCCTGGTCCGACGCGTGGGTGCTCGCGCACGCGCCCATCTACCTCGAGGACGACGCGGCGCGCCGCGCGGGGCTCGAGGCCGCGCTCGAGAACCCCGAGAACCTCTACTCCCGCGCGCGCCTGGGCGCGTACGGCCACGTGCGCCGCGGCTGGGACGCGCTCCCCGAGTGGAGCCCCGCGACCGGACCGATGACCGCGGCGCGCGCGGCCGCGTTCGCGCGTGGGGAGCGGCCGACCCTCGAGGGGCTCGCGCCGATCGGCGGCGGACCGCTCCCGACGACGTGGGAGGGCTGGCGCGCGCTCGGCGAGCGCGTCTTCTTCGAGCTGCCGCTCCGGAGCGAGCCGTTCTGGGAGGTCGCGCTGCGCGACCCCGCGCGGGGCGAGGCGCTCGGCGTCGAGCGCGCGCCGGACGGGAGCGTGCCCGGGCTCGTCGTGCTGCGCGACGTCGACGGCCGCGCGGCGGTCGGCATCACGTGCGCGCTCTGCCACACCGCGCGCGAGGACGTCGGGGGCGTGTCCACGATCGTCGCGGGCCGCGCGCGGCGGCGGCTCGACTACGGGCGCATCCGGCTCGCGTTCTACGAGGGGCGCGGCGAGCCGATCGACCCCGTGTCGCGGCGGCGGTGGGAGTCGTGGGGCCCCGGCCGCGCGGACGTGCTCGAGGACGTCGCCGACATCCCCATCGCGATCCCGGATCTGTGGGGTCTGCGGCACGAGCGGCGGCTCACGCAGGCGGGCACGCTGCGGCACCGCTCGCCGCTCGCGCTCTTCATCCGGCAGGAGACGCAGTACATCCAGGCCAACCACCACCACACGCGCCCGCCGCGCGCGCTGATGGTCGCGCTCGCGGTCTACCTCTACGCCCTCGAGCCGCCGCCCGTGCGCCCCCGCGAGGCCACGCCCGAGCAGCTCGCGCGGGGCGCCGCGCTCTTCGTCGAGCAGCGGTGCGGGCGCTGCCACGAGAACGAGGCGCTCGCGGGCGACCGTGTCGTCGAGATCGGGCGCATCGCCACCGACCCCGAGCTCGCGATGGGCGACGCGCGCGGCACGGGCGGCTATCGCCCCTCGCCGCTCGTGCGCGTCGCGGACGCGGCGCCGTACCTCCACCACGGCGCGGTGCCGACGCTCGAGGCGTTGTTCGGCACCGAGCGCTTCGAGGACGGCTACACGGGAGGGCCCGACGGACCCGGGCCGGTGCTCGGCCATCGGTTCGCGGTGTCCCTCGAGGCCGCGGATCGCGCCGCGCTCGTCGCGCACCTCGGGACGCTCTGAGGGTCACTCGGCGCGGCACGCGCGCAGGCCGCCGATCACGATCTCGTCCGCGTCGGTGCCGGTGCTCGGGCGCGTGACCGCGGCGACCACGTAGCTCGTGTCGCCGCCCGCCTGGTGCGCGCCCGACTGCAGGTCCGTCACGCGCCGGCGCGTGGCGCGCAGGTCGAGGAGCGCGCGATCCCCGCAGCAGTCGCTCGTCCGCACGGGGACCAGGCCCGGGCCGAAGAAGCGCGCGACGATCGCGCTGCCGTCGGCCTCGTCGTAGCGCGCCGACACGACGAGGATCTCCGAGCGTCACGACGAGGGCGAGAGCCGGCACGACCGGGCAGACGACCGGAGCCCGCGCGCGGATCGAGGCCGTCCCGCGCGCGCGTTGACGTGCCGCAATCGCGGGGCCGCGCCGCGCGTAGGCCCCCCCCATGCGACGATGGATCCCGCTCTTGTTGCTGCTCGGCTCGATCTCCGCGCCGGCCGCCGCGCAGGACGCGCCGGCGCCGAGCCCCCCCCCGGCCCCGGCGCCCCGACCGTTCCTCGTGCACCTCAACGTCGGCGTGAACGCGTACACCTACGCGGGCGCGTTCATGGACGGCAGCGGCAACATGAACGGCGAGGCCCACCTGTGGCCCGGCAACCGGCTCATGCTCCTGCAGCAGCTCGGCTTCGGCTACTGGGTCCACCCGAACGTGCGGCTGACGCTCACGCTCCAGCTCGTCGAGACCGCGACCAACCTCCCGCCCAACGCCAGCGCGCTCACGCTGATGGGCGCCATCCCCTGGGTCGCCGTCACGGAGGGCCCGTTCTTCGTCGGCGCGGGCCCGCTCTTCGCGTGGTGGGCCTACGGGACCGCGGGCTTCGCCGCCGGCGTGTTCCTCGCCACCGGCTTCACGATCCCGGTCGGCGGCGGCTGGGCCGTCGGTGCAGCAGTGCAAGCCCCGTTGCTCTGGGGGCAGCGCTTCTCGTTCGGCGTCTCGCCGGCCCTCGTCGTCGCCCACCGGTTCTGAGACGGCGATGCGGTGGCGCTACGACATCGACTCGCTCGACGAACGCGACCCCGAGCTCATCCGCATCGTCGTCGAGGCGCTCGAGCCCGCCCTGACGGCGTGGTTTCGCCCCGTCGTCCGCGGCCTCGACCGCATCCCCTCCGGCGCGTGCCTCTACGTGGGCAACCACAACGGCGGGCTCTGCAGCGCGGACACGTTCGTCTTCGCGGCGGCGGCCTACCGCGCGCACGGCGTCGGCGCGGTGCCGTTCGGCCTCGGCCACGAGGTCGCGATCTCGTGGCCGCTCCTGCACCAGGTCCTCGTGCCGCTCGGCGCGGTGCGCGCGAGCCACGACAACGCGCCCCGCCTCTTCGCGCGCGGCGCGAAGGTGCTCGTCTACCCGGGCGGAGACCTCGACTCGATGCGCCCCTTCCGCGACCGCGACCGCATCGAGTTCGGGCCGCGCCGCGGGTACGTCCGCCTCGCGCTCCGCGCGCGCGTCCCGATCGTCCCGGTGGTCGCGGCCGGCGCGCACGCGACGTTCCTCGTCCTCACCGACGGCCGCCCGCTCGCGCGCGCGCTGCGGCTCGATCGCCTGCTCCGGCTCGAGGTCTGCCCGATCGCGCTGAGCGTCCCGTGGGGCCTCGTGGTCGGGATCACGCCGCCCTACCTCCCGATGCCCACGCGGATGTTCGTCGAGGTGATGGAGCCGATCTGCTTCGAGCGCGACGGCGAGGAGGCGGCCGCCGACGCCTCCTACGTCGAGGCGTGCCACCAGCGCGTGCACTCCGCGATGAGCGCGACGCTCACCCGGCTCGCGGCCGAGCGCCGCGCCGCGGGGGCGGCGTGGGACGACGTGCTCGAGCGCTGGATCGGACGCCTCGGCTACGGGGGCCCGCAGTCGGTGCACACGTCGACGTCGTCGAGGACGCACGGCCCGCAGCGCTCGGTGAGCTCGCCCTCCGCGTCGACGCGGTAGAACCAGTGGTCGGTGCCGACCTCGTTCGCGCGCGCCACGACGACGTGCGTGCTCCCCGGGTTCGTCGCGTCGTAGCAGTCGTGCTCGTGGAAGAAGAGGAGGCTCGTGCCCGCGCCGTGGACGACCAGGCCGTGATCCTCCTCGAAGCGGAGCACCGCGCCCTGCGTGGCGGCCGTCGAGCTCGGGAGCGCCTCGCCCGCCGCGCCGTCGCAGGTGCCGCCCGACGCGCCGCCGGGGCGGACGTCGGTGCGGTCCGGCGTGACGGTGAGCGTGCGATCGGTGCCGTCGGCCACCACGAAGATGAGCTGCCAGGTCGCGTCGCGGCCGTCGACGTTCAGGGTGCCCGTGGTCCCGCTCGTCGCGCGCACCAGCGTCGCGTCGGCGAGCTCGGGCTGGCGGCCGCGCGCGCGCTCGATCGCCTGCTCGAGGGTCAGCCGATCGCCCACGCAAAACGCCCTGTCGGGGTCGCGCCGCTCGTTGCAGAGCGACGTCCCACAGCCGGCGGCGAGCGCGCCCAACAGCAGCGCGAAGCACGTCTCTCGCACGCCCTCAGCTCCCGGTGAGGACGAAGTTCTCGAGCACGATCACGAGGATCCCGGTGAGCGCGCCGCCCGCGATGATGCCCGCGCAGATCGGCTCGACGTTGTCGACGATCACGCGCTTGGCCCACGTGCCCTCCTTCGTGAACCGCTTCTCGCAGAGCCAGAAGAAGAAGGAGCCCGCGAACATCGCGAGGCACGTGCTGAACGGGATCACGAACGCGAGGCCGATGCCCACGCCGCTGACCCAGAACTTGCCCTTGGTCACCGTCTTGATCGCCTCGAGCACGATCCCGAGGATCGCCCCGATCAGCGCGGCCCAGCGCGCGCTCACCGGCAGGTGCTCGAGGCCCTGCGTGAGGAGCTCCGCGACCGCGTGCCAGATCGCCGCCGCCGTGAACGGGTAGTCGTTCGTCAGCATCGCCTCGCGCGTCGGGGTCTCCGGCACGAACACGAGGAAGAACACCGGCACCGCGACGCTCGCGCCCGCGATGATCCCGAGCACGTGGCCGAGCGCCTGGTGGCGCGGCTTGCCGCCGAGCATGTAGCCCGGCTTGATGTCCATGAGCAGGTTCGACGCGTTCCCCGCGACCTCGCCGGTGATCCCGGCGGTCATCAGGTTCGTCGTCATGTTGCCGGGCGCGAGGATCCCGTAGGTGAGCTGCGTGAGCTTGCCGAGCGCGCCCGTCGGCGTGATCGAGGTGAGCGCCGTCGAGTTCACCGCGATCAGCGTGAACACGAAGATCAGCGGCACCGCGACGATCCCCATCAGGATGCTCACGTCGAAGAACCACCACGCGAGCACGACGACGAGGCCGCCGACGATCGGGATCCCGATCGCGAAGACGTTCATCGGGAGCTCGATGTCCTTCATCGGATCTTCCTCGGCGGGCTGGTCCCCCTTGCGGTAGGGCCCCTTCTCCGAGTCGGCGGCCTTCTCGTCCTTCTTCTTGAACAGCGCCTTGAACGAGTCGATGATGATCTTCGGTTTGCTGAAGAACGCAAACAAGCTTGCGGTGGTCATGCACGCGACGCCCGGCCAGAGCGCCCACTTCGTGATCTGACCGAAGCCGTAGACGCCCTCCTGCACCGCGCCGTCCGCGCCCGCGCGCTCGGCGATGTCGCCCCAGCCGATGACCATCGGCGCGAGCCACAGGTAGTTGACGAGGGCGCCGATCAGGATCGAGGCGCCGGTGCGGATCCCCATCAGCCCGCCCGCCGCGAACATCACGAAGTCCGTCTCCGCGACGACGCTGAGCTGACGGATGTCGACGCCGCCGATCTTCAGCGGCGTGAGCTCGTGGATCCACTCGTCGAGCGCGTCGGGGAACCGTAGGAACGAGATGTAGAGGGTCTCGGTGAGCTTGTCGCTCTTGAGGACGGTGAGGAGCGCGGCGACGCCGCCGGTGACCGCGAGGATCTTCCCCTTGAGGAGCCCCGCCGCCGCGTCGCCCGCGTGGAGCGCGTCCATCACCACGCCCGCCGCGCGGCCCTCGGGGAACGGGTGCTGCTCGTCGTTGATGAACCGTCGCTTGAGCGGGAAGGCGAAGAGCACGCCGAGCACCCCGAGCGCGACGATCCAGATCCACACCTGCCAGAGCGGGATCCGCGTCTCGGTGACCCACATGTACGCGGTGAGGCTCGAGATCAGCGGCGCGGTCATGTACCCCGCCGACGTCGCGATCGACTGCATGCAGTTGTTCTCGAGGAGCGAGAACTCGTTCTTGACGCCGATCTTCTCGAAGACCTTCCAGAGCGAGAAGGCGAGGATGACGGAGGTGATCCCGACCCCGAGCGTCCAGCCGGTCTTCACGCCGACGTAGAGGTTGGTCAGCGAGAGGACCCCGCCCAGGATCATCCCGGTCGCGCCCGAGCGGAGGGTGAGCTGGGGCATGTCGCCCTTGAACACCTTCTCGAGCCACCACCGATCCTTCTCGGCGAGGCTCATGTCGCGCACTTGCTCTTCGCTGAGCTGCTCGATGGCCATAGGCGCGGGAGCTTGGCACCATCCGCGCCCGGATGTCACCTTGCGGCCACGCATGCGCGGGCTGACCACGATCGGGCGGGTTTTTCGGCGGATCGCCGACCTCTTCCCGCTCACGTGGCTGGGGATCCTGGTGGCGCTCGGGGCGTGGGCCGCGCTCGAGCGGCTCGCCTACGCGGAGCTCGATCTCGTGTGGCTCGTCGTCGGCTTCGCGCTCCTCGGGCTCGTGGCCGCGTCGCTCCTCTCGGTGCTCGTCGGGGCGGTCACGATCAAGCTCGCGACGCGGCCGCGCGCTCACGCCGAGCCCGAGCCGCATCGGATGGACACGCAGCTCGTGAGCCCGACCGGGTTCGAGACGCCGACCTTCTGGTTCCTCCCGCTCACCCAGGTGGACTGGACCTGGGAACGGCCGGACGAGGCGGATGTCTCGATCGCCAAGGTGCGCTGGCGGCTCCGCGAGAAGGTGAAGCTCGGGCGGCGAGGCCACGTCGACGCGGTGCGCCGCCGGATCGTCGTCCAGGATCCGTTCGGGCTCGCGCGCCTCGCGATCCGGCAGACCGCGAAGGTCCGGCTCACCGTGCTCCCGCACGCGGGCAAGCTCGGCGAGACGCCGATGCTGGTGTCCGTGTCGGGCGGCGACGAGCGGCCGCACCCGATGGGGATCGACGACGGCGATCGCGTGGAGCTGCGGCGCTACGTGCCCGGCGATCCCGCGCGCTTCATCCACTGGAAGGTCTACGGGCGCACCCGCAAGCTCATGGTGCGCGTGCCCGAGCGCGCGCTCTCGCCCGCGCGCCGCACCGTCGCGTACCAGGTCGCGGGCGAGGGCGACGACGCGAGCGCGGCCGCCGCCCGCGTCGCGGTGGAGTCCGGAGTGTTCGGCGCGGAGTGGTCGTTCTGCGCCGACGGCGCGACGAAGGACACGAGCCGCAGCGACGAGGCGGTCGAGATGATCGTGGCGTCGGCCGAGGCGCGCGGGAGGGGGGGGGCCGGCCTCGAGCCGTTCCTCGTGCGCGCCGAGCGCGCGGGGCCCGCGTCGGCGGTGCTGTTCGTGCCGCCGCGCCCGGGGCCGTGGCTCGAGCGCGTGGTGCGCGCGGTCCGGCCGCGCGCGGTGCGCACGCGGATCGTGGTGACGACCGACGGGATCGACGCGCGGCCCGCGCCGCCGCTCTGGCGCCGGCTGCTCGTCCTGCCCGAGGGGCGCGAGGGCACGCCGAGCGCGGAGCTCGAGCAGGTGATCCGGGCGCTCGCCGCGACGCGCGCCGAGGTGATCGTGCTCGATCGCAAGAGCGGCAAGCGGCTGGGCGACAAGCACCGCGCCGCGATGCGCAAGGCCGAAGGGAAGCGCGCCGCGTGAGCGATCGGCCGAACGCGCCGGAGGGCCCGCTCGGACGGCCCGAGCCGTGGTTCGCCACCGCGCTGCGCGTGCTCGTCCACGCGGTGACGGCGGGCGTGATCGCGTGGCCGCTCACCACCGAGCTCGGCGTCGTCGCGGCGATGCTCGGCGCGGGCGCGGGGTCGCTCGGCGCGCGCTTCGTCGCGCGGAGCAGCCTGCGGATGCCCGCGATCGTCGCGATCGGCCTCGTCGCGCTCTTCGCGGTCGTCGCGGTGCGCTGGCTCCTCGTCGACCTGATGTTCGTGCCCGAGCTCCTCGGGCCGGCGGGCGCGCTCCTCGCGGGCGACGCGGCGGTGTTCGGGCTCGGCGGGCTCGTCGTCTCGACGGTGCTCCGCGCGCTCAGCGCGCGCTGGCCCTCGTTCACGATCCTCGAGGCCGCGGTGATCGCGGGGGGCTTCGCGACGCTCCTCGTCGCGCACCGGCACGGCGCGATCCATCGACCCTACGAGCTCGCCGATCCGCTGATCGCGTCGGGCGAGGACCCGACCGTCGCGGTCCTCCTGATCGGCGCGGCGGGCGCGCTCGTCGTGGGCCTCTTGCTCCTCGCGGAGCGGAGCCTGCTGCGCTCCGCGTTCCACCTCGCGATCGTCGCGGCGATCCTGCTCGTGATCCTGGGCACCACCGCGATGGCGGGGCTGCCGACGCCGCCGAGCACGGGCGGCGCGCTCGGGCTCCAGGACGACGATCGCACCGAGGCGGAGCGCTCGGAGGGCGGCGGCGGCGGAGGATCGGGCGGCCGGCGCTCGAGCGACGAGCTCGAGTTCATGGACGAGTACCCGAGCGGCGGCGGCGCGCCGGACGCGGTGATCATCTTCCACGACGACTACTCGCCGCCCGGGGGCTACTACTACTTCCGGCAGAACGCGTTCTCGCAGTACAACGGCCGCCAGCTCGTCGCGGCGACGCGGGACGCGACCGACACCGACGTGCACAACGTCTTCCCGACCACGCGCGCGCGCGACGTCGCGTGGGTCCCGCCGGTCGGGCAGTCGCGCACGACGGTCGAGACGACCGTCGCGCTCCTCGCCGACAACAGCGCGCCCCTCGGCCTCGAGGCCCCCGAGCGCTTCGTCCCCGCGACGAACCCGAGCCCGCAGCGCTTCCGGCGCCTCTATCGCGTGCACTCGATCTCGCTGACCGACGAGTACTACGCGCTCTTCGACACGCCCGCCGGCGACCCCGCGTGGGACGCGGAGACGCGTCAACATTACTTGCGCATGCCCGAGGACCCGCGCTACGCGGAGCTCTCGCAGCGGATCCTCGAGGGGCTCCCCGAGGATCTGCGGCCGCTCGAGGTCGTGCGCGCGCTCGCGATCACGCAGTGGCTCGGCCAGCACGGCATCTACAGCCTGCGCTCGCGCCACGCGTCGGCCGAGGACCCCACCGCGGACTTCCTGTTCGGCGATCTCACGGGGTACTGCGTCCACTTCTCGCACGCCGCGGTGTACCTGATGCGCGCCGCCGGCGTGCCCGCGCGCGTCGGGACCGGCTACGCGGTCCCCGAGGCGAACCGCCAGGGCGGCTCGGCGCTGCTGCTGCGCAACTCCGATCAGCACGCGTGGCCCGAGGTCTACGTCGCGGGGGTGGGCTGGGTCGTGTTCGACGTCGCGCCGCAGACCGTGCTCGATCCGCCGGGCGACCCGCCGGACCCCGCGCTCCAGCAGCTCCTCGCGGAGATGGCGCGCGCCTCGACTCCCGAGCCGGACGCGCCGCAGCCGCCGCGCCCGCTCTCGGAGCTCGCGCGCGAGAGCGGCACCACGCTCGGGATCGCCGCCCTCGCGCTCCTCGGGCTCGCGCTCTTCCTCGGCTACCTCTTCAAGACGCTGCGGCTGCTCGGCCGCACGCGGCCGCGCGCGATCTACCGCCGCGCCCTCGACCTGCTCGGCATGTGCGGGATGCGCCGCGAGTGGGGCGTGTCCCCCGAGGCGTTCGCGCGCCGGCTCGCGCGCGACCTCGCGATCGCGTCGATGCGCGCCCTCACGAACCGTCACCTCGGCGCCGCGTTCGGCGCGCACGACGGCCCCGAGGTCGTCCGTGCCATGCTCGGCGATCTCGAGCGCGTCTCGCGCGAGGTGAGCCGCGCGGTCCCCGCCTGGCGCCGCGCGCTCGGCTTCGTCAACCCGTTCTCCTGGCTCCTCACGCGTTAGGAACCGACCACGATGGAAGCGATCGCAGAAGAGAAGACCGTCCGCAGCGTCGACGCCGCGCACCAGGTGGCCGAGCGCCTCGGCGAGCGCATGAAGAAGGCGGTGATCGGGCGCGAGGACGTGATCGAGCTCGTGCTCACCGCGCTCCTCGCGGACGGACACGTGCTGCTCGAGGACTACCCCGGCTCCGGCAAGACCACGCTCGCGCGCGCGCTCGGTGCGGCCATCGCGGCCGATGGACGGCGCGACGATCACCTCGCCGCGTTCCGGCGGATCCAGTTCACCCCCGATCTCCTCCCGAGCGACATCACGGGGACCAACGTCTTCGACGTCGAGACCAGCCGCTTCGTCTTCCGCCACGGGCCCGTGTTCGCGCACATCGTGCTCGCCGACGAGATCAACCGGACCTCGCCCAAGGTCCAGGCGGCGATGCTCGAGGCGATGGCGGAGAAGCAGGTCACCGTGGACAACGAGACGCACGCGCTCGACCCGCTCTTCTTCGTGATCGCGACGCAGAACCCGCTCGATCTCGCGGGGACGTACCCGCTCCCCACGCCGCAGCTCGATCGGTTCCTCTTCAAGATCGAGATGAAGCACATCTCGCGCGACGCGGAGCTCGACGTGCTGGCGCAGTACCCGACGCCGCACCTCGAGGCGGCCGCGCAGCTGCCGGGGGTCACGCGCACGCAGCTCCTCGCCGCGCGCGACGTGCTCCGCAACGAGGTGAAGCTCGACGCCCTCTTCCGCGAGGCGCTCGTCGACACCGCGCGCGCGCTCCGCGACGACGAGCGCGTGCTCCAGGGCGCCTCGACCCGCTCGCTCGTCCTGATGATGCCCGCGCTCCAGGCCCACGCGCTCGTGCAGGGCCGCGACTTCGTGAGCCCCGGCGACCTCGAGCGGCTCGCGCCGCACGTCTTCAAGCACCGCATCGAGTGCGCGCCCGGCGTCGAGGATCCGGTCGAGGTGATCAAGGACGCGGTGGCCCCGCAGATCGAGCGGCTCACGAAGGAGTCGATGCGCCGGTGAGGCGCGGCGCGCGCATCCTCGGGCTCGCGTCGCTCTGCGCGGCGGTGTGCGTGGCCGCGCTCTCGGTGCACGCGCAGACCGAGCAGGGCGGCCTCGGCGGCGACTTCGGCGCGGAGCTCGACGCGGAGCTCGCGCTCGAGGAGGCGTCGAACGGGCGCAACATCCGCGCGCGCGAGATCGCCGAGCGGATCCTCGCGCGCGACCCGGACGACTACGCGGGCAACTTCGTCCTCGGGTTCGTGCACCACTACGGCGAGGCGAACTTCGCGCGCGCGCTCTTCTACGAGAACCGCGCGCTCGCGGAGCTCGAGCGGCTGCACGGCGAGGCCCCGACCGACCTCGAGGTGCGGCGCTGGCACTTCCGGATGCTGCGCGAGCTCGCGTGGACCCACGGCGACCTCGAGCACTACGAGGAGCAGCTCGGGTACATGAACCGCTTCAACGAGCTCTACGATCCCGACTTCATCGCGGAGCAGGCGTGGCCTCTGATGAAGCAGCGGCGCTTCGACGCCGCGCGCCGCGCGGCGGAGCTCGGGCGCGCCACGGGCGACTCGCGCCAGGTCGAGGTCGCCCTCAACGCGCTCTGCGCGGTCGAGTTCGAGGCGGGCGACGAGCTGCGGAGCTACGAGGCGTGCCGCGACGCGATGGAGCTCCACGGCGGCGACCCACAGACGCAGGGCGCGGTGGACTTCACCAACTTCGCCGAGGCCGCGCGCAGCGTGTTCCGGCTCGACGAGGCCGAGCGCGTCGATCGGCTCGCCACCGAGGCGCAGATCAGCTGGTACGGCAACCCGTGGTCCGAGCTCGCCGAGCTCTACGTGCGCGAGGGGCGCTACGCCGAGGCGCTCTCCGGGCTGCGCGAGGTGCCCGAGTACCGGCAGCGACGGCCGCCTCACGTGCGCGACGCGGACCGCAGCGAGACGCGGCGCGCGCTCGCGTCCTTCTTCCTCGTGATCGGCCGGCCCGAGGAGGCGATCAACTACGCGGAGAAGGCGCTGAACGCGCCGGACCGCCGGGCGCACAACTCGCGCGACCCGCTCCAGGACCGCGCGATCGCGGCGCTCCTCCATCGGGCGGCGCTCCGGCTCTCGGCGGAGCGGCGCGCGGAGGCGGCGGTCGGCGCGCCGTTCTGGGAGGGGATCTGGGCGTGGGGCGAGGCCCTCTCCGATCGCGCGGGCGCGTGGCTCAGCGGGCGCGTCGCAGCGCGCGCGCTCGCCGACGAAGAGCGGCTCGTGGGCACGTTCCTCGTGGGGACGCACCGCGCCGCGGTGATGCCGCCGTGGCTCGTCGGCGAGCTCGTCGACGTGCTCGGCGCGGGGGTCGTGCGCGAGGCGATCCGGCGCGCGCGAAGAGAGGACGAGCGCGACGGCGCGGCGGCCTACTACGACTCGTTCGAGGCCGAGGCCGCGCTCGCGGCCGGGGACCCCGAGCGCGCGCGCGAGCTCGCGACGCGCGCGCTCGCGGAGCTCAACCCCGCGGAGGCGCTCTTGCGCGCGCGCGTGCTCGCGGTGGTCGCGGAGGCCGCGCGCCGACAGGGCGACGCGCGCGCCGCGTCGGACGCGTACGGTGAGGCCTTCCAGGTCGACCCCGGCGTGTTCCGCCGCTTCGGCTGGTCGGTGCCCGTGCGCTACGAGCTCGGGGGGGGGCTCTCCGAGGACGTCGCCGAGCTCATCGCGGGCGCGGCGCGCTTCGACACCGAGGACTGGGGCCTCACCGTACAGGTCCAGGCGGACCGCCACCAGGGGCAAGCTTGTTTGCTCGATCCAGGCGGATCGCAGCTCGGCTGCGCGAGCGTCACCGCGAGCGCCGAGGGCGAGACGGAGGACGAGTACGCGGCGCGGCTCGCGCGCGCGTTCTTCGACGCCGCGTTCGCGCCCCGCGTCTCGCTGTCGCAGGCCGACGCGAACGGCCTCGACGGCTCGAACCGCGTGAGCCGCGATCCGCTCCGCACGATGTTCGACCACGAGCCGCCGCCGCGCGACGAGTAGAGCGCGTCACCCCGGGTCCGTGATCACCGAGCAGAACCCGCCGGCGCAGATCCCCGGCGGGACGCAGGCGGGCCCCGCGCCGCAGCGGCACTGGCCGCTCGAGTCGCAGGCGTCGCCGATCGCGCTCATTCCGTCGGCGCCGCCGCCGGCCGTGCAGTTGACGCACATGCGCCCGCTCGCCCCGCAGTCGGTCAGCGAGCGCGTGCGGCACTGGTTGCTGCGGCAGCAACCGTGGGGGCACGACGCGGCGGTGCACGCACATCGCGCGAGCTCGCCGGCCATGCTCGCGTCGGGCGCGCACTCCTGGCCCGGGAGGCACGCGGCCTGCGTCCCGCAGCGGCACTGGCCCTCGTTGTTGCACTGGTTCGCCTGGAGCCCGCACGACATGCACATCTGCCCGCCGGTCCCGCACTGCATCGGGGTCGGCGGGGCGATGCACGCGTTGCCCGAGCAGCACCCGGTGCCGCAGGTCCCGGGCCCGCAGAGCGACGTGCAGATCCCCGACACGCAGGGCCCCGACGAGCAGCTCACGCAGCTCCCGCCGCCGGTGCCGCACTGCGTGTTGGTGGTCCCGGGCCGGCAGACGTTGCCGTCGCAGCACCCCGTGCACGACGACGGGTCGCACACGCAGCTCCCGCCGCTGCAGCGCTGGCCCGCGCCGCAGGGTGCGCCCGTCCCGCACGCGCACTGGCCGCTCGCGGTGCAGCGGTCCGCCGAGAGGGGGCTGCACGCGGTGCACGTCATGCCCGCCGGCGCGCACGCGCTCAGGGTGAGCGGGGTGGTGCACGTCTCGCCCGAGCAGCAGCCCGTCGGGCAGCTCGTCGCGTCGCACACGCAAGCCCCGCCATTGCAGCGCTGGCCGGCGCCGCACGCCGGGTTGCTGCCGCACGCGCAGGTCCCGTCGCTCGCGCACGAGTCCGCGCGCGTCGGATCGCACGGCGCGCAGCGCTCGCCGGGCGCCGCGCACGTCGCGCCCGACAGCTCCGTGCAGCGCTCGCTCACGTCGCAGCAGCCTGCGGGACAGGAGCTCGGGTCGCACACGCACGAGCCGCTGTCGCAGCGCTGGCCGGGCTCGCACGCGGGGCCCCCGCCGCACGTGCACGTCCCGCCCACGCACGCGTCGGCCAGCGTCGGATCGCACGCGACGCACGCGGCCGCGCCCGCCCCGCACGCGTCGAACGCCTCGACGCTGCACGTGCTCCCCGTGCAGCACCCGCTCGCGCACGTCGCGGAGTTGCAGCCCGCGCACGCGCCGGCCGCGCTGCACCCGGAGCCGCCGCAGCTCTCGCAGTCGGCGCCGCCGCTCCCGCACTGCGCATCCACGTCGCCCGGCCGGCACGTCTCGCCGTCACAGCAGCCCCCGCACGAGAGCCCGTCGCACACGCAGCTCCCGCCGTCGCAGCGCTGGCCCGCCGCGCACGCGGGCCCCGACCCGCAGGCGCAGTCCCCGCCGGAGTCGCAGCCGTCTGCCACGAGCGGGTCGCAGACGGTGCACGCGCCGCCGGGCGCGCCGCAGCTCGCGAGCTCGATCGCCTGGCACGTCCCGTCGGCCGCGCAGCAGCCGCTCGGGCACGACGCGGCGGTGCACCGACAGGTGCCCGAGGCGTCGCACAGCTGTCCGTCCGCGCACGCGGCGCCGGCGCCGCACTGACAAGTCCCGGCGGACGAGCAGCTGTTGGCGACCTGCGGGTCGCACGCGACGCACGTGGCGCCCGCGAC
The DNA here is from genome assembly GCA_041918555.1 of Sandaracinaceae bacterium. GTDB lineage: Bacteria > Myxococcota_A > Polyangia > Polyangiales > Sandaracinaceae > JACKEC01. The sequence goes on along the minus strand of JAYRVK010001210.1, from coordinate 366 downwards.
GCCGCAGGTGTCGCGCCCGCGCACGCGGCACTCGATCCCGTCGCAGCACCCGGACGGGCACGAGGTCTCGTCGCAGATGCAGAGGCCCGCCACGCAGCGCTGCCCGGCCGCGCAGGCCGAGCCGCCGCCGCACCGGCACTCCCCGCCGACGCACGCGTCCGCGCTCCCCGCGACGCAGGGCTCGCAGCGCTCTCCGTCGACGCCGCAGCTCTCGACGCTCATCGGGTTGCAGGTCGCGCCAGTGCAGCAGCCGTCGGGGCAGATCGTCGCGTCGCACTCGCCCGCGCACACCCCCCCCACGCACGCGCCGCTGCAGACCTCACACGCGTTCCCGCCCGCGCCGCACGCCGAGCCCGCGTCGCCGGG
>JAYRVK010001209.1:0-6274 GCA_041918555.1 Sandaracinaceae bacterium | reverse complement strand
GCGGGCGCGGGCGCGGGCGCCGCCGGCCACAGCGTCGCCGCGGCGGCGAGGCCCGCGATCCCGAGCCCGATCGCCAGCGCGGCGAGCGGCCACGCGAGCGCGGTGCGCGGGGCGGGAGCTTCGACCTCCGTCGCGGGCGCGTCCTCGCGGACGATCGTCTCGCCCCCCGAGTCGCGGCGGGGAGGCGGATCGGAGAGGCTCCGCGCGATCGGCGCCGCGAGGTCCTGCGCGGTGCAAGGTAAATTGCCCCAGGCGTCGATTCCCTCGTCGCTCGGGAGCAGGTCGGCGAGCGCCGCGGCGGTCGACACTCGATCCGCGGGGCGCCGCACCAGGCCGGCCTCGATCGCGGCGACGAAGCCCGGCGGGAGCGCGGGGTGGAGCGAGCGGATCGCGGGCGGGTCCTGCGTGAGGATCCGCGCGATCAGGACGTTGTAGTTGTCGGCGGTGAAGGGCGGCGTCCCGACGACGGCGCGGAAGAGCGACGCGGCGACCGACCACAGATCGGCGCGGCGATCGACCACCTCGCCCCTGGCCTGCTCGGGGCTCATGTACGCGGGCGTGCCCATCACCGTGCCCGTCACGGTGAGCTTGGTGTCGACGCCCTCGACGGTCTTCGCGATCCCGAAGTCGAGGAGCTTCGCGCGGCGCTCGCCGCGCCTCTCGGTGAGGAAGATGTTCTCGGGCTTGATGTCGCGGTGGACGATCCCTGCCTCGTGCGCGGCGTGGAGCGCGTCGAGCACCTGGCGCATCACGTCGCGGAGCTCGCGCAGCGTGAGCTCGTTCGCCTCGAGCGCGTCCTCGAGGGTCTTGCCCTCGAGCAGCTCGAGCGCGACGTACGGGTGACCGTCTTCGTAGCCCGCGTCGAGCACCTGGACGATCCCGGCGTGGCCGATCTGTGAGGCCGCGCGCGCCTCGCGCATGAACCGCGCGGCGTCCGTCGGGCGCGTCCGCTCCTCGAGCAGGACCTTCACCGCGACGCGGCGCTTGGTGTGTACGTGCTCGGCCTCGAACACCGCGCCCATCCCGCCCGCGCCGATCTTGCGGACGATCCGGTACTTCTTCGCGAGGATTCGGCCCGGGCGCGGCTCGCGCGAGGGAGGGGGATCGGTCGGCGCCGCCCCGACGTCGTGCGGACCGTCCGCCGTCCCCGTGCCGCTCTTGCTCAAACCGCGTGGCCTCGCCCGGACGGATCGTATCCAAGCGCCACCGCGGCCGGCAACCTCACCCCGCGCGCTGATACGTCAGCCGGAACCGGATGTCGCCGGCGAGCCGCTGGCTCCGCATCAGCACGTCGAGGAAGAGCGTGCGGCCGTCGGGCTGCGGCGTGTAGAAGTTCCACTGCGTGCCGTCCATCGCGCGGAACCGCTGCTCGATCCCGCCGTCGGGCCGGTAGGTCTGCGTCAGCTGCGCGCGGACGCCGGAGCGGCTGTACACGTTCTGCGGCGTGCCCGGCGGGCCCTCGAAGGTGTGCGCGTCGTCGCCCGTGATCTGGAGCCGCATGTGATCGGCTCGCGCCTCGATCACGATCTGGGTCGGGATGCCCGTGGACTCGCGGATGCGCGCGCGCGCCATGCGCTGCACGTCCGGGGTGAGCGGCGAGACCGCGGGGTGCACGGCGGACTGGACGACGGCGCGGGCCTCGTCGACCGAGCCGCGGAGCTGCCACGTCCCGCTCAGCGCGGGGCTCGGCGCGGGGACTTGCGCGGAGGGGACGGAGGCCAGGGCGAGGATCGTGCCGGCGGTGAGGAGCGCGAGCGAGGTCCGGAGCGGGTGGTGCATCGAGGACTCCGAGGGTACGGCGGGGCGGCTCGAAAGGGTACCCCGTAGACCCCGCCGACCCCCCCTGCATTCACCTGCGTCACACCGGCGCGGGGCGCCACCTCAGCACGGGCTGCCGCGCGGCGCGGGTCTCGTCGAGGCGCCGCATGCGCGAGAGGTGGGGCGCGTGCTTCACCATCTCGGGGTCGCGGTGGGCCTCCTCGTCGATCGACCGGAGCGCGTCGACGAACGCGTCGAGCGACTCCTTGGTCTCCGTCTCGGTCGGCTCGATCAGCATCGCGCCCTTGACCACGAGCGGGAAGTACACCGTCGGCGGGTGGAAGCCGTAGTCGCAGAGGCGCTTGGCGACGTCCATCGTGGTCACGCCGGTGTCCTTGAGGTGCTTGTCGCTGATGATCACCTCGTGCATGCACACCTGGTCGAACGCCACGTGCCACGTCTCGCCGAGCGCCGCGCGCAGGTAGTTCGCGTTGAGCACCGCGAGCTCGGTCGCCTGCCGCAGCCCCTCCGCGCCCATCTCGCGCAGGTACGCGTACGCGCGGACCATCATCCCGAAGTTGCCGTAGAAGGAGCGCACGCGACCGATGCTCTGCGGCCGGTCGTAGTCGAGGTGGAACGTCCCGTCCTCGCGGCGCTCGATCGTGGGGCCGGGCGCGAACGGCGCGAGCGTCTTCTTGTAGCCCACCGGACCACAGCCGGGACCGCCGCCGCCGTGGGGCGTCGTGAACGTCTTGTGCAAGTTGAATTGCATGACGTCGATGCCGAGGTCGCCGGGGCGCGTGCGGCCCATGAGCGCGTTGAGGTTCGCGCCGTCGCCGTACACGAGCGCGCCCTTGTCGTGCAGCAGCTGCGCGATCTTCGGGAGCTCGCGCTCGAAGAGCCCGACGGTGTTCGGGTTGGTCAGCATGATCGCCGCGACGTCGTCGTCGACGTGCGGGCCGAGCTCCGCGGCGGAGACGATCCCTTCCCCGCCGGCGGGGAAGGGGACCGCCCTGAAGCCGTTGAGCGCGCACGACGCGGGGTTGGTGCCGTGCGCGGTCTCGGGGATGAGGACCTTGGTCGGGCGGCGGCCCTGCGCCTCGTGCCACGCGCGGATCATCATCAGGCCGGTGAGCTCGCCCTGCGCGCCCGCGGCGGGCTGCAGCGTGACGCGATCGAGCCCGCAGACCTCGGCGAGCCCGCGCTCGAGCCGGTGCATCAGCTCCAGCGCGCCCTGGATCATGCGCTCGGGCGCGTACGGGTGGATGTGCGCGAACCCGGCGAACCGCGCGACGTGCTCGTCGACCTTCGGGTTGTACTTCATCGTGCACGACCCGAGCGGGTACATGTTCGAGTCGATCGAGAAGTTCGCCTGGCTCAGCCGCACGTAGTGCCGGAACGCCTCCGGCTCGCTGACCTCGGGGAGGTTCGGCGCGTCCTCTCGGAAGCGATCGCCGTAGAGCGCCTTCGGGTCCGCGGCCGGCACGTCGAGGGCGGGGATCGACGAGCCGTGGCGGCCCGGGGCGCCGCGCTCGAAGATCAGCGGCTCGACGAAGTGGATCCCGCTCGTGGCCTGTCCCGGCATGCGCGACCTCCCTTGATGGCGCGGAACGTTATGAGGGTGGCTCCTGCGACGCAACCGTGTACCGTTCGCGCGATGCGAGGCGCACCGATCGGGGCGGCCCTCCTCTGCGTGGGGGCCATCGCGGGCTGTGGCGGCAACCGCTACAACTTCTCCCGCAGCTATCAGGCGTACGGCGACGAGGGGCAGTACCTCGAGCGCGCCGAGGAGCTGTCCTACGAGGACGTGCGGCGCTTCCCGGACCGCCACGCGGAGACGCTGGTCGGCTGGTTCGGGACGGTCACGCACATCGAGGAGCTCGCGGCGAGCGGCGAGGCGCGCCTGAGCCTCGAGTACCGCACGCACCAGGAGCGGCACCTGTGCTCCGACGAGCGCGACGGCTCGTGCCGCGTGACGGTGTCGCAGCGCGCGATCGGGCCGTTCCAGGCGCTCGTCACGATCCGTCCCGAGGATCGCGTCGACGGGCCCGACCGGCTGTGGATCGGCTCGCTCGTGCGCGTCTACGGGCACGTGACCGACGCGGGCACCGAGGAGAGCGGGCCGACCCTGCAGGTCGATCACTACCGGCACTTCCCGCACGGCACGTTCGTCACCACCGCGGCCGCGGGCTCGATGCGGCGGTGAGGGCGCTCGCGCCGACCCTCGCGCTCCTCTCGCTCGCGTGCGGCGCGAACGCGCCGACCTACGCGGCGTGCACCGACGACGCGGACTGCGCGACCGCGGCCGACGACTGCTACCGGCTCCTCTTCGAGCGGACCGACGGCTCGACCGCGGACGGGAACGTCTGCACGCACGAGTGCGCGACCGACGCGGACTGCACCGAGGGCGTCTGCATCGCGCTCGACGGGGATCCGAGCGCGACGTTCTTCTGCGCGCGCGAGTGCGTGGTCTCCGCCGACTGCTACGCGGACTTCGTCTGCACGCCGGTCGAGGGCATGGGCCTCGCCGTCTGTCTGCCCTGAAGAGGCTCAGCAGGACACGAGCGTCGTCTCGTAGACGATGTCGCCCACGCCCGTGTCGTGGATCGTCACGCGGTAGGTCTCGCCGGGCGAGGGGGTCCAGCCCATCGGCGTGAAGCCCACGGTCGGAGGTGGGCCGCCGCCGCCGGTGAGGTAGGATTCGACCGGGAGGTCGGCCCCGTCGCTCGCGCGCTGCACGGTCGCGTACGCGCTGCCGAGCGCAAAGTGATTTGCGTGGAACGACCAGGTGTACTGCGCGGTCTCGAGCGGCGCGAAGCCCTGGTTCGGGTACGCGGTGAAGGCGCGGTCGGACGTGCCGCCGCCGCCGAACACGCCCAGGCACTGGCCGCGGCCCGCGAAGCCCATCTCGACGCTCGCGAGGCGCTCGCCGAGGATCCAGCGCCGGTGCCCGAGGCTCGGCGTGTTGCGATCGGACATGTAGCCGTCGATGGCGGAGCCCGGGGTGCGGTAGCCGAGCGCGATGTTGCTGCGCCCCGCCGCGGACGCGCCGCCCGACGTGTAGCAGGTCCAGCTCGTCGGCGGGCTGTGCGAGAGCGCGTTGTTCACGCTCATCATGTGCGCGCACTCCATCAGCTCGGAGTGGCGCGACGCGTCGTGATCGACGGGGCCCAGGCCCGCGAGCCAGCGGAACATCGCGATCCGGCGGAGCGTGTCGTCCATCGCCGCGGGATCCATGGTGCCGGGGTCGCACATCGACGGGCCCGCGGTCCATGGCTCGACCGAATTCTCGACGTGCCCCATCGCCCACGCGTCGCACACCTCGGCCTGGGTGCGGCCCGCGGGATCGCCCGGCGGGAGCGCGACGCACGAGCTGCCCATCTGCGTGAAGCCGGGGTTGCACGCGCACTCGCCGGTGGCGGTGTCGCAGCGCGAGTTCGCCATGCACGTCACCCCGTCGCAGGGCCCAGGGGGGGGGCCCGCGTCGGTCGGCGGCGGGGGCCCTGCGTCGGTCCCGGGCGGCGGCATCGCCGCGTCGGTGCCGGGCGGCGGCGTGCCCGCGTCGTCATCCGGGAGCAGCCAGACGCCGGAGTCGTAGCCCGCGTCCGTGCCGGTTCCGTCGCCGACCGACAGCGTCCCGGTGCAGCCCCCGAGGAGGACGAGGGTGAGGCTGGCGGTTCTGCACGCTCGCGCCATGCGAGCGACAGTAGCGGCAAACGATCGCGAGATCACGCATGCGGTGCGACGAGTAAGCCGTCGAGTAAGTCGCTACGATGTGGGGATGGCACGCAAAGGTCCGCTGCTGGCCGCTCTCGTGCTCTCGTGCGCCTGCGGCGCCCCGGAGGAGCCGGCGCCCGCGCCGGTCGACGAGTCCGCGCCGACCACCGACGACGCCCCCGATCCTGCGGCGGGAGCGCCCCCGTCGGCGCCCGCGGGACCGGCCGCGCCGGCCTCGGTCGTGGGGGGCCCGTGCGCCTCGGACGCCGAGTGCGACTGGGACGACTCCTGCGCCCCGACGGCGTGCGTCAGCTCACCGCCCCCGCCGACGGGATGCGGCGAGGCCACGCCGGCGCCGGGCACGTGCGCGTGCATCCTTGGCCGCTGCGCGCTCCGGCCGAGCGTGGAGCGCGCGCCGCCGCAGAGCGACGCGGAGTGTGCGGGCTACGGCCCGCTCGCGTGTGGCCTCGACGTGGGCCGCGCGCGCTGCGAGCCTGGCCGCGCCGACGACCTGTCGCACGAGCCCGAGCGGTTCACGGGCCCCCGCTGCTTCTGCGACTCGCACCTCCCCCGGCGCTGCCGCTTCGAGTGGGTCGACGGCGTCGAGTGCGACGACAACGACGATTGCTGGGTCGAGGTCGACCCCTTCTTGCGCCCGATCGCGCGCCCGGCCCGCCTGCGCGGCCGCGCCTTCCGCCCGTGCCGCGACGGCGAGCACGCGCCGGTGTGTCGCGAGGGCCGCTGCGCCCTCGTCGGCTTCGGCTGCTGAGCGCTTTCGGGGACGCGATGTTGACAATCG
>JAYRVK010001208.1:0-4419 GCA_041918555.1 Sandaracinaceae bacterium | reverse complement strand
GGCGGCGCGTCGAGCGGCGCGGACCACGGCAGCGCGAGGGGGGGGAGCGGCTCGGCGAAGCGCGCGCGCCACCACGCGGGATCGCCGCCCACACCCGCGGCGACCGCCGCGGTCGCCGCGTCGGAGGTGGTCGCGAGCGACGGCAGCGCGGGCTCGCGACCCGCGGCGGCCTGCTCGTGCAACAGCAAGAGATCTTGCAGCACGTTCTTCAGGCTCCACGCGTCGACGAGGGCGTGGTGCGCGTCGAGGACGAGGGTGGTCCCGTCGGTGACGACCCGGAAGACCGGGCCGTTCGCGAGATCGAAGGGCTCCTCGTGAACGGCCTGCCAGTCGACCGAGGGCACCCAGCGGAGCTCCGGTGACGCGCCGTCGACGCGCCGGTGCGCGCCCTCGACGCGGCGGATCGCGGAGCGGATCGCGGGGTGTCGCCGCGCGAGCGCGGCGAGCGCGCGCGCGAGCGCGGCCCGATCGAGCCCGGGATCGAGGCGCACGCTCAAGAGCGTGTTGCCGGGGATCGAGGGGAAGAACTCGCGCTGCACCACGAACGTCTGCTGCGCGGGCAGCAGCGGCGGCGCCGCGGTCACCGGCGCCTCGCGGACCTCGCCGCGCGCGAGCACGCGGAGGATCCCCGCGACGCTGCCGCCCTCGTACGCGAGCGTCGTCGGGAGCGCGCGGCCCAGGCGCTCCTCGAGCGCCTTCACGAGGTCGAGCGCGGCCACCGAGTCGAGCCCGAGCGAGGGGAGGGGGACCTCGAGCGTCACCTCGTCGCGCCCGACGCCGGCCGCCTCGGCGACCGCGCCGCGCAGCCACTCGCCGAGGTCGTCGGGGACCGGCGCCGCCGCGACGGCGGGCCGATGCAGGACCACGACGTGCGCCTCCTCCGACGCGATCGCGCGCTCGAGGCAGGCCATCGCGCGCGCCGGATCGATCGGCGCGACGCCGGCCTCGCGCAGCGCGTCGCTCCGGCCCTCGGCGAGCCCGCCGCCCGTCCACGCAGGCCACGCGACGCTCGTCACGGCCTCGCCGCGCGCGCGGCGCTCGCGCGCCCACGCGTCGAGCTCCGCGTTGGCCGCCGCATATTCTCCGAGGCCGCGCGCGAGGCCGGGCACCGACGCGGCGATCGACGAGAAGAGGACCACGCGGTCCGCGATTCCGTCGAGGAGCGCGGGGCCGCGCCGCTTCGCGCGCAGCGCCGCGTCGTCGAGCCCGCCCGCGAGGTGCAAGAGCACGTCGAAGCGCCCGAGCGCGGCGCGCGCGGCGGCCACCGATCGCTCGTCGCCGACGTCGCACGCGACGAACGCGACGCCGGCGGGGAGCGACGGGGGCGCCGTGCGTCCCATCCACGTCACGCGCGCGTCGTGGTGCGCGCGCAGGTGCTCGGTGAGCGCGCGGCCGAGCGCGCCCGCGCCGCCGGTGATCAGCGCCGTGAGCCCGGAACGGAGCGGGCTCGGGCGTCCCCCCGCGATCGGCGCCCACACGAGGCCGCCCGCGACGTCGGCGCGCAGGGTGTGGACCCAGCCGTCGGCCGAGGGGAGCGGCCGCGCCGCGCGCGCGGGGCGGTCCGCGCCGCCCTCGACGATCGCGTGCGCGTTCGTGCCGCCGAACCCGAAGCTGCTCACCGCGCCGAGCTCGCGGGGGCGGAGGTGGGCGAGCGCGTGGAAGAGCCCCGCGATCCCCGCCGCCGAGAGGAGGTGTCCGAGGCGCCCCTTCACCGCGCCGCGCGCGGGCGCGTGCGGGAAGATCCGCCGCAAGACGGCCTCCTCGACCGCGTCCCCCACGGCGGTGCCCGTGCCGTGCGCCTCGATGAACACGACTTGCTCGCTATGAACGTCGGCGGCGGCGAGGGCCGCCCGGATCACCGCCTCCTGCCCGACGGGGTTCGGCGCCATGACCCCGAGCGAGGCGCCGTCGTTGTTGATCGCCACGCCGCGCACGACGCCGAGCACGGGCCAGCCGCGCGCCCGCGCCTCGGTCAGCGGCGCGAGGAGGACGAGGCCGGCGCCCTCGCCGGGCACCGTGCCGTCGCCGCCTTCGAACGGCCGGCACCGCCCCGTCGGCGAGAGCGCGCCCGCGAGCTCGAAGAGCCGATGCGCGGTGGGCGTCGCGAGCAGCGTCACGCCGCCCGCGATCGCGAGCCGGCACTCGCCCGCGCGCAGGCTCTGCCCCGCGAGGTGGAGCGCGACGAGCGCGGAGCTGCACGCGGTGTCGACGGTGAGCGCGGGCCCGCGCAGATCGAAGCGATGCGCGACGCGCGCGGCGATCATGTTCGGGAGGTTCGCGGCCATGGTCCCCGCGGGGAGCGCCTCGCCGAGCCGCGGGAGGATCGCCTCCATCGCCGCCGACGGGCCCGCGCCGACGAACACCCCGACGTCCTTCTCCGCGCCGTGCGGCGCGAGCAGCTCCGCCGCGAGCGCGAGGACGAGCTTCTGCTGCGGGTCCATCACGGCGGCCTCGTCCGGCGCGAGGCCGAAGCGCGCCGCGTCGAACGGCCCGTCGTGCGGCACGAAGCCGCCGACGTAGGGCGTCCGCGCGCCGAAGCGCGCGTCCGGCGGGGGCCCGATCCGGCACGGCCCCGGCGCCGCGAGGCTCGCGAGGTCCTCGCCGCCCGGGAGCCGCATCGCCGCGCCGACGATCGCGAGCGGGCCCACCGCCGCCGGGCGCGCGGCGTCCTCGCCCGGGCGCTGGCGCTCGAGCAGGCGCGCCATGCGCCGCACCGTGTCGCCCTCGGTGAGGAGGCGCAGGTCGGGGGGCGCGTCGAAGGCGCGCTCGATCTTGGTGACGAGCTCGATCGCGGCGAGGCTCGCGCCGCCGAGCGCGCGGAACGGCGTGTCGAGGTCGGCTGCGCCGAGCGCGACGCCGAGCTGCGCCGCCCAGAGCCGACGCACCGCCTCGACGGTGCCGGGCGCGACGGTCTCGTCGAGCGCGCCCTCCGCGAGCTGGCCCGCGAGCCAGGCGCGCCGCTTCTTCCCGCTCGTCGTGCGCGGCACGTCGGCGATCGGCCACACGCGGTGGGGCTCGACGCCGATCTCGCCGGCGACGCGCCGCCGGACCTCGCGCAGCACGGGGACCGCGTTCCTCGTCGGATCCACGCGCACGAGGACCGACAACGTCTCGTGCTCGTCTACGCGGTCCACGACCGCGACGGCGCCGCCCGGGCGCACGCCGTCGATCTGCTCGGCCACGTGCTCGACGTCGTGCGGGTGGAGGTTGCGCGCGTTGACGATGATCACGTCCTTGTGGCGTCCGACGATCGAGACCTCGCCGCCGTCGAGCACGACGAGGTCGCCGGTCGGGATCCACTCGCCAGGGGGCTCGCCGCCGAGGTACCCCGAGTACGCGTTCGGGCCGCGGAACTCGAGCAGGCCGATCTCGCCGTCGGGCACTGGGGCGCCCTCCTCGGATCGCACGCGCAGCTCCACGCCGTCGAGCGGCGCCCCGATGATCACCACCTCGCGCCCCGCGACCTCGCGCGTGCGGAGGCCGCCCTCGACCGACGCGGCGATCCCGACGCAGGCCTCCGCGAGGCCGTAGACCGGCCAGTGCACGCGCTCGGGGACGCCCGTCAGGCGGCTGAACGCGCGGCAGACCGCGGCTGACACGGGCTCGCCCCCGTTCGCGATCCGCCGCAGCGCCGACAGGTCGAGGCCGGGGGGCAAGCCCGCTTGCTCGATCGAGGCGACGACGCGCGAGAGGACGAAGCTCGTCGTGGTGCAGAGCGTCGCGCGGTGCTCGGAGAGGTGGGTGAGCCAGCGCAGCGGCGCGCGGAGGATCTCGGCGGGGTCCATGCGCACCTGGCGCATCCCGACCGAGAGCGGCATGAGGTGGCACGCGATGAGCCCCATGTCGTGGAAGTGCGGCATCCAGTTGAGGAGCGTGTCGGCGGAGCTCGCCCCCGCGCGCGCCGCGATCTGGGCCACGTTCGCGAGGAGGGCGTCCTCCGAGAGCAACGCGCCCTTGGGCTCGCGCGTGCTGCCCGAGGAGAACTGGATCATCCCGAGCCCGTCGCGCCGCACCGGCGCGCCGAACGGCGCGTGCGCGAGCCACTCGCCGACGTCGTGCGTCGCGTAGCCGGGCACGCGCACCCCGCGATCCACCACGACCTCGCCCTTCACCTGCGCGACGACGCGTTGGACGCGCCCGAGCTCCTCCGGCGACGCGCTCCGCGGGCCGGCGAGCGGCACCGGGACGCCGCCGGCCCAGATCACCCCCCAGAACGCGGCGAGGAAGTCGGCTTGCTCGTGTACGAGGAGCACCACCGCGTCGCCGGGCGCGACCCAGCGGGCCGTCGCGGCGCCCGCGACCCGCCGCGCCGCGCCGAGGAGCTCGCGGTGCGTCCGCGTCGTCCCCCCCAGGCACCGCACCTCCACGTCGGGATGGCGCTCGGCGGCGCCGACGAGCAGGTCGATCAGCGGCATCTCT
>JAYRVK010001207.1:0-9911 GCA_041918555.1 Sandaracinaceae bacterium | reverse complement strand
GGCGCTCTCCGCGGTCCATCACCACCTGATCCGCGTGGGGCTGCGCAAGAACTGCGGGCTCATCGTGGAGAGCGGCGAGCCGCGCGAGGTGCACCACTTCTGCCTCTTGATCGGGTACGGCGCCGGCGGCGTGAACCCGTACCTCGCGTACGAGACGCTGCGCGCCGCCGCGCGCGAGGGCCGGCTCGAGGCCGACCTCGACGAGGAGCGCGCCGAGCGCCGCTACAAGAAGGCGGTCGAGCAGGGGATCCTCAAGGTCATGTCGAAGATGGGGATCTCGACGCTGCAGAGCTACCGCGGCGCGCAGATCTTCGAGGCGATCGGGCTCGGCGACGCGCTGATCGAGCGCTGGTTCCCCGGGACGCCGTCGCAGATCGGCGGGGTCGGCCTCGACGCGCTCGCCGACGACGCGATCGCGCGGCACGCCGAGGCGTACGGGCCGCGCGCGCTCGAGGTGCTCGACGCGGGCGGGCGCTACGCGTGGCGGCGCGGCGGGCCGACGCACCTCTGGAACGACAAGACGATCGGCACGCTCCAGCACGCGGTGCGCTCCGGGAGCTTCGCGACGTTCCAGAGGTTCAGCGCGATCGCCGACGCGGACACGCGGGACACGCAGCTCCGCGGGCTGCTCGAGCTCGATCGCAGCAGAGCCACCGCGATCCCGCTCGAGGAGGTCGAGCCCGTCCACGCGATCGTGAGGCGCTTCAAGAGCGGTGCGATGAGCTTCGGCTCGATCGGCAAGGAGGCGCACGAGACGCTCGCGATCGCGATGAACCGCATCGGCGCGCGCTCGAACTCGGGCGAGGGCGGCGAGGACCCGGCGCGCTATGCGCCGCGCGAGAACGGCGACTCCGCGCGGAGCAAGATCAAGCAGGTCGCGTCCGCGCGCTTCGGCGTGACGATCGAGTACCTGAACGAGTGCGAGGAGATCCAGATCAAGATCGCGCAGGGCGCCAAGCCCGGCGAGGGCGGCCAGCTCCCGGGGCACAAGGTCGACGAGACGATCGCGCGCGTGCGGCACTCGACGCCGGGCGTCGGGCTGATCTCCCCGCCGCCCCACCACGACATCTACTCGATCGAGGACCTCGCGCAGCTCATCCACGATCTCAAGAACGCGAACCCGAGCGCGCGCGTGACGGTGAAGCTCGTGAGCTCGGTCGGCGTCGGCACGATCGCGGCGGGCGTCGCCAAGTCCAAGGCCGACGTGATCCTGATCTCGGGCGGCTCGGGGGGGACCGGCGCCTCGCCCCTCACCTCGATCCAGCACGCGGGCGCGCCGTGGGAGATCGGGCTCGCGGAGACGCACCAGACGCTCGTGCTCAACGGGCTGCGCGGCCGCGTGCGGCTCGAGACCGACGGACAGATCAAGACGGGCCGCGACGTCGCGGTCGCCGCGATGCTCGGCGCCGAGGAGATCGGGTTCGGCACGGTGTCGCTGATCACGATGGGCTGCGTGATGATGCGGGTCTGCCACCTCAACACCTGCCCGGTCGGCGTGGCGACCCACGACCCGCGCCTGCGCGCGCGCTTCCGCGGGGAGCCCGAGCACGTGATCCACTTCATGACCTTCGTCGCGGAGGAGCTGCGGCAGATCATGGCCTCGCTCGGGATCCGGAGGTTCGACGACCTCGTCGGGCGGACGGACCTCTTGAAGGTGCGCGACGATCTCCCGGAGCGCGCGCGGACGCTGAAGCTCGAGAAGCTCCTCTTTCGACACGACGTGCCGCACGCGATCCGCTTCGAGGAGGCGCACGACCACGAGCTCGAGCTCGCGCTCGACACGGTGCTCCTCGAGCAGGCCGAGGACGCGATCGAGAGCCGCGAGCCGGTGAGCCTGACGATGCCGATCAAGAACGTGCACCGCTCGACGGGCACGATGCTGAGCTCGCGGATCGCCAAGAAATACGGCCTCTCTGGGCTCCCGGACGCGACGATCAAGATCCACTTCACGGGCTCGGCGGGCCAGAGCTTCGGCGCGTTCCTCGCCAACGGGCTCGACTTCACGCTCGAGGGCGAGGCCAACGACTACCTCGGCAAGGGGATGAGCGGCGGCCGCATCGTCGTGCACCCGCCCGAGGGCAGCGACTTCTCCCCGGAGCGCAACGTGATCGTCGGCAACGTATGCCTCTACGGCGCGACCGCGGGCGAGGTGTTCGTGCGCGGCATGGCCGGCGAGCGCTTCGCGGTGCGCAACAGCGGCGCGATCGCGGTGGTCGAGGGCGTGGGCGATCACGGCTGCGAGTACATGACGGGCGGGCGCGTGATCGTGCTCGGGCCGACCGGCCGCAACTTCGCCGCGGGGATGAGCGGAGGGATCGCGTACGTGCTCGACGCCGAGCACGAGCTCGCGCGGCGGCTGAACCCCGAGCTCGTGGAGCTGTGCGCGCTCGACTCGGACGACCTCGCGTTCGTGCGCACCAAGGTGCACCGGCACTACGAGCGCACGATGAGCCAGCTCGCGTGGCGCGTGCTGAGCGGGTGGAAGAAGGAGTGCCGCCGCTTCGTGAAGGTGCTGCCGACGGAGTACGGCCGGTTCCTGCGCGAGCAGGCGGACGCGAGGAGCGCGACGCATGGCTGACCCGACCGGCTTCCTGACGATCGAGCGCGCGCTGCCGCCCCGGCGACCGGTGCAAGCTCGCTTGCGCGACTACGACGAGATCGAGACGCGCCTGACGGTGCTCCAGGCTCGCGCGCAGGGCCAGCGCTGCATGGCGTGCGGCGTCCCCTTCTGCCACGCGGGCTGCCCGCTCGGGAACCCGATCCCGGACTTCAACTCGCTCGTCCACGAGGACCGCTGGCGCGAGGCGATCGAGGTGCTGAGCGCCACGAACAACTTCCCCGAGGTCACCGGGCGCGTGTGCCCCGCGCCCTGCGAGGCCTCGTGCGTGCTCAACCTCGAGGGCACCCCCGTGACCATCGAGCGGCTCGAGGGCGAGATCGCGGACCGCGCGTGGGACGAGGGCTGGATCGTGCCGCGGCCCGCCCCGAGCACGACGGGCCGCCGCGTCGCGATCGTGGGGAGCGGGCCCGCGGGCCTCGCGTGCGCGCAGCAGCTCGCGCGCGAGGGCCACGAGGTGACGGTGCTCGAGCGCGACGACCGCGTCGGGGGCCTGCTCCGCTACGGGATCCCGGACTTCAAGCTCGACAAGGGCATCGTCGACCGCCGCCTCGCGCAGCTCGAGGCCGAGGGCGTGCGGTTCCGGACCGGCGTGACCGTCGGCGAGGGCGGCGTCTCGCTCGACGCGCTCCGCGCGGAGCACGACGCGGTGGTGCTCGCGGTCGGCGCGACGGTCGCGCGCGAGCTCCCGCTCGAGGGCCGCGAGCTCGCGGGGATCCACCTCGCGATGGACTTCCTCGTCCCGCAGAACCGGGCCATCGCGGGCGACGCGGTGACCGGCGCGCCGAGCGCGAAGGGCAAGCGCGTGGTGATCCTCGGCGGCGGCGACACCGGCAGCGACTGCCTCGGCACCGCGCTCCGCCAGGGCGCGCGCGCGGTCACCCAGATCGAGCTGATGCCTCAGCCGCCCGACCACGACCCCCTCGCGTGGCCGGACTGGCCGATGATCCTGCGCACGAGCTCCTCGCAGGAAGAAGGCGGCGAGCGCGACTTCGCGGTGATGACGAAGCGCTTCCTCGGATCGCAAGGGAAGTTGACGGGCCTCGAGGCGGTCCGCGTCGAGCGGCAGGGCGGCAAGCTCGTGGAGCTCCCCGGCTCCGCGTTCGTGATCGAGGCGGACCTGTGCCTCCTCGCGCTCGGCTTCGTGGGCTCGACGCTGAAGGCGTCGGGCGAGGGCGTGTTCACCTGCGGCGACGCGCGCCGCGGGCAGAGCCTCGTGGTGTGGGCGATCGCCGAGGGGCGGGACTGCGCGCGGGACGTGCACGCGTACTTGACGCGCTGATCGATCGGTCACGCGCCGAGCGCGATGGCGCGGAGCCGCTCCGCGAGCCCGTCGCGGTAGTCGCGGAGCTCCGTGCTCGACAGCGGGCTCAGCATGATCGGCAGGGGCTCCGTGGGGAACGAGCGCAGCAGCCAGGCGAGGACGCCCGGATCGATCCCGGCGTCCTTCCGCACCGCGAGCTCGAGGTCGTCCTCGACCCGGAAGCCCTCCCGCTCGAGGAAGGCGATGTCGACGAGGTCTCTCGGCTCGGAGCGCGAGAGGAGACAGGTGAGCTTGGAGGCGCGCAGATCCGTCAACGACTCGACCGCGATCCCTTCGAGGAGGGTCGGCGGCGCGAGGTCGGGCAGCGCCTCGTGCACCACGCCGACCTCGAGGGCGCCCTCCGCGAACGCGAGGCGCGCGCGCACGTGGCCTCCCGAGTCGCGATCCACCCGCATCGTGGCGCATGCTTCGCGGGCCGCCGCGTCGAGCTCCGCGACGAGGGCTCGCATGGCCGCTCGATCGTGGCAGAAGAGATCGAGGTCGCCGGACAGGCGATGCGCGAGGTGGGCACCCGAGAGCGCCGCGCCGCCCGCGAGGTGACAGTCGAGACCGGCACGCGCGGACGAACTGGAGCGCGGCCTCGGGGACGACGCGCGGGTCGAAGCGCTCGAGCACCTAACCTCCGCGCGTGGCGCTGCGCTCGCGCGCCTCGCCCGGCGGCCAGGTGCCGTCGAGGCCGAGCAGCCACGCCCACCGCTCGCGGGCGCGGCCGAGGTGCCGAAGGACGTGCGGCCAGCGCCGGCGGACCTCGTCGGGCGTGGTGAAGAGCCAGACGTCCCTCGTGTTGGCCTCGCGGAGCAGCGCGCCGAGCCAGTACCCCGCGACGTCCGGATCGGAGGCCGCGAGGTGCGCTCGGAGCTCGCCCACCGTGCACGGCGTCCACCAGAGGAAGTACGGGCGCGTATCGTCGCGAAGCAGCTCGGCGTGGGTCGGCGAGAGCACGACTGAGCCTAGCACGTGGGCACCCGTGCTCCGGGAGCGCGACGTGCGGCCACCACGCGACGGATGTTCCCGTCCGTTCATCTCCCGGAAACAATCCGCCGCTAGCTTCCGGGCGAGCGCGACCACTGACGGTCGCCGCACGCAGGAGCCCGATGGAGATCAACGGCGCAGACACGGCTTGGGTGCTCGTCTCGACGGCGCTCGTCCTCTTGATGACGCCCGCGCTCGCCCTGTTCTACGGCGGGCTCGTCCGCAGCAAGAACGTGCTCTCGACGTTCATGCACTCGTTCTTCGCGCTCGGCGTCGTGACCGTGCAGTGGGTGCTCATCGGCTACTCGCTGTCGTTCGCGCCGTCGGCCGGCGGGCTCGGCCTCGTCGGCGGGCTCGACCACGCGCTCCTCAACGGCGTGACGCTCGAGCCCCGCGACGGGCAGACGATCCCGCACCTGTTGTTCTGCGCGTACCAGCTGATGTTCGCGATCATCACGCCGGCGCTGATCAGCGGCGCCTTCGCGGAGCGCGTGAAGTTCAGCGCGTACGTGGTCTTCACGCTCCTCTGGACCACGCTCGTCTACGATCCGCTCTGCCACTGGGTGTGGGGTCCGGGCGGCTGGCTCGCGGCGCGCGGCGCGCTCGACTTCGCGGGCGGCACCGTGGTGCACCTGAGCTCGGGCGCGAGCGCGCTCGTCTTCGCGATCGTGCTCGGCAAGCGGCTCGGCTACCCGAAGCACAAGATGATGCCGCACAACCTCACGATGACCCTGCTCGGCGCGGGGCTGTTGTGGTTCGGCTGGTTCGGGTTCAACGCGGGCAGCGCGCTCGCCTCGGGCGGGCTCGCCGCGCTCGCGCTCGTGAACACCCACCTCGCGGCGGCGGCCGGCGCAGTGGCGTGGGCGAGCATCGAGTGGGCGCGGCACAAGAAGCCGAGCGCGCTCGGCGTCGCGTCGGGGCTCGTCGCGGGCCTCGTCGCGATCACGCCGGCCGCGGGCTACTGCGGGCCCGTGCCCGCGCTCGGCATCGGCCTCGCCGCGGGCGTCGCGTGCTACCTCGGCGTGCAGCTCAAGCAGCGCTTCGGCTACGACGACGCGCTCGACGCGTTCGGCGTGCACGGGATCGGAGGCGCGCTCGGCGCGGTCCTCACCGGGGTGTTCGCGTCGACCGTGTGGAACCCCGCCGCGCAGGACGGCCTCGCCTTCGGGGGGGTGACGCTCTTCCTCGAGAACCTCCTCGGCGTCGCGGTGGCGGGCGCGTACGCGGTCGTCGTCTCGTTCGCGCTCCTCAAGATCATCGACAGGGTCATGGGCCTGCGGCCCGAGAAGGACCTCGAGCAGGAGGGCCTCGACACCACGCTGCACGGCGAGGAGGCGTACTCGATGAACGCGGGCGGCGCGCGCGCGGCGCCCGACGAGGACGACGAGGCGACGAGCCCCGAGCTCGTCGGGGCCGACGCCGAGTAGGCTCACGACGCCCGGCGGCGGAGGTCGACGTCGAGCGTCCGCGAGCTCGCGCCGTCGGACGGTCGCTGCCGCGCGCGGAGCTCGGGGCCGTAGTCGCGCCACCAGCGCTGCGCGTCGCTCCGCGTCCACTCGCCCCAGCACGCGAGCGCCTCGAGCGCGTCGGCCAGCGCCGGCGCGGACGCGGGGCGCTCGTCCGGCGCCTTCGCGAGGCAGCGGAGCGGTCGCGGTGAATGTCCGAGGGCGGCGAGCAACCAGGCCGAGCATGTCTTCCACCCCCCGCGCCCCTCTGACGCTCGCCGCTGTGCTCGTGATCCACGCATGCGGCGGCCCCGCCGCGACCGACGGAGGGAGCGCGCCCGAGGACGGCGGCGCCCTCGACGCGGGGACCTCGTCCCCCGACGCGGCGATCGTCGACGCCGGCCCGCGCGACGGTGGCGGTACCCTCGACGCGGGGCCCGGGCCAGCCTGCACGCCGGCGCCCGGCGCGGCGAGCGCCGAGGGCTACTGCGACCTCTTCCACCTCGCGCTGATCGACGACGGGTCTGGATCTGTGCAAGCTACGTTGACGGGCCGGCTGTCACCCAACGGCCTCGCGGAGGACGGCTGCGCGACGGTGGACACGATCGAGGTGCAGGAGGGCGGCGCCGTGATCGGCACGCTGACCGGAGCCGGCGCCTTCACGCACGGAGCGCAGCACGCAGTGCTCGCGCGGGGTCCGGCGCTCCCCGAGATGACCGCGCGCTGCGGCGGCGACGAGGGCCGCTTCGGGGGCTTCGGCTTCGTGATCCGCGGCCGGATGGACGGCGGCACCTTCGAGGCGCGCTGCGCCGACGCCGAGGGCGGAGGTCGGTGGCCGCCCGCGCTCGTGGTGAGCTGCCACGAGAACGTCGACGCGCGGTCCTTCGGCGCGTACGTCTCGATCGACGGCGCGGCGGGCTTCACGTTCACCACCCTGGACGCGACGATGCCGCACGGCCCGGGCGGCGCGCTCACCGCCGTCGACGGCACCGTCCACGTGAACGCGACCGCCTACGGCTTCGGCGGCGGAGTGGCGCCCGCGCCGTTCGACGCGACCGGCTTCGCGGGCAGCGTCCACGAGGGCAGCGCCCCGGGCCCCGGCCCGTACACGAGCCTCTACCTCTCGACGATGGGCGACCCCTTCGGCGCGGAGCTCTGCCCCGTCGGCTGGTCGGGCACCGGGCCGCCGCCCGACCCGCCGCCGGTGATGCTGCTGACCCTGACCGGCACCGGCGAGCGCGGCCCGTTCTCGACCGAGGTCTACGTCGACTCCTGCACGCGGATCCCGCCGCCGCCTCCGTGACCCGGCCCCTCAGAACGGCACGCGGACGATCCGCGGCCAGTAGGCGCGCGGGTCCTCGCGGCGACGGCGCTCGCCGTCCGCGGCGGTCGTGCCGATCGAGTAGCCGACGAGGAGCTCGCCGGGCGCGAACGGATCCCAGCGATCCAGGTAGACCACGGGGCCCGCGCAGTACGCGTCGGGGTCGTCGTCGGGGAGCTCGCAGCGTGTCAAGACGGTTGTCGTGCTCCATGGACCCTCGGGCCGGGGCGCGCGCGTGATCTCGACGCGATCGCCGAACCCGATCACGTAGACGTGCACGAAGACACCGCTGCGGGGATCGGCGAAGACCGGGCCGCGGTGCGGGCCGGAGCCGAAGACGCGGCTCGGGTCGCCGGCGCCCCAGCCGCCCGCGCCGAGGATGGACCAGGCCGCGGGCTCGTCGACACGGTCGAGGCGCGCGCGCCCGACGATGCAGTCCTCGAGGAGCTCGTGCGGATCGCCCGGGCAACCGTAGGCGTAGAGGTGGTCCTCGAAGGGAACCGCGGCGTCACCGAGATCCAGGCTCGGATCGAAGAGCCACGTCGGCGGCGGGAGGAGCCGGTCGCCCTCCACGGTGGCGAGCCCGACCCCGAGGTCGCGCACCCCGAAGGGCGCCGTCGCGTCGTACCGCCAGCCCCGCGTCAGCGCGCGCACGCGGCCGGCGCCGTCGAGGAACGAGGCCTGGATGCCGGCGAAGGCGTCGTCGGCGAGGGTCAGGACCGGCTCGCGCGAGCGCAGCGCGAGGCCGTCGCACGTGCTCGCGGGGATCGCGGCGACCTGGTACGGCCGCTCGTCCACGAGCGGCACGAGCCAGCGGCACTCGTCGCCGAAAGCGACGGGGATCGGCGCCTCGTGGACGCCGTCGAGGAACGGATCGAGCTCGCCCTCGAGCGGCAAGCACGCGCCCTCGTCGATCCACGGTTCGACGTAGCGCGACGCGCCGTCGGGGCAGGCCCAGATGTCGCCCGCGCACACCGCGTCGACGGGCTGCGCCGCGTCGCACGGCGAGGCCCGCGTCACGCAGCGCGGCGGCTCCGCGGCGCAGGCGACGGGCGCCGGCGCGACGTCGTGGGCGAGATAGCAGCCCGACAGGGCGAAGAGCGCGAAGCTCGGGGCGAAGGGGAAGCGCATCGAGCCGCGCACCGAGCAAGGAGAGTGCCCGCTCGACCCGCCGAGCGCGCTGCGCGAGAGGCGAGACATGGTGTGATGAACGGTGACGGTGGGCGGCCGCGCCGTGAAGGGGGCTCACGCACGCGTCAGGGGGAGCGCTCGCGCAGCGTGAGCTTGTCCCAGCGCAGCTCGCAGTACTGACCGAGCCGGTCGAGGCCGCGCCGGCCGAGGGCTCGTAGGTCGCGCTAGCGCGCGGGATCCTCGATCGCCTCGGACGTGCACTCGGGCGGCGCGGTGACCGGGTTGCAGCGCGAGGGGGTGCCGCCCGGGATCTCGACGTGGAACGGCACGTCGGGTCGCGGCGCCGGCACGTCCGTGCTGATGAGCTGTGCGCCGGTCTCGAGCGCGCGGGCGAGGTCCGCCTCGAGCGTCGCGCGGTCCGACGCGAGCGCGTCCGTGATGCTCACCGCGCGCGTGCGCACGATCAGCCCGGCCTCCACCGCGGCGCGGACCTCGGGCCCGGGCGTGTTGAGGATGCGCACCGCAGCCCACGGATCGCCCGCCTCCGAGTCGGCGAAGACGAGCCGCCCCTCGCGGCCGTACTCCACGCACCACGCGCGATCGCAGTTCAGGAAGAACAGGAAGCGCCCGCGCACCGCGCCGAGCGTCGGCCAGCCGCGGGTCGCGATCGCCTCCGCGAGGCTCGCCGCGTCGCCGCGCACGAGCTCCGGGGTGACGAGGAGCTCCTCCGGGAGCACCGCGAGGATCTCCTCCTCCATCGACGCCATGAGCTGCGTGACCGTGCGCCCGTCCGTGCCGCCCTTGGGCTCGATCTGTACGAAGATCGGGTGGTGCCAGGGGTGCTCGTCGGAGAAGCGGCGCAGCGCGACGAGGCACTCGAGGAAGGTCGCGCACGTCGTGCGCGCGTCGACGAGATCGAGGTGGTGCACGAGGAAGCGCCCGGTGCTCGGGTCCCAGTGCAGATCGAGCTCGACCTTGCGCACGCCCTGCTCGGCGAGCTGCACGTCGAGCGGCGCCATGTCGTAGTCCCAGTCCGCGATCGTCTCGGGGGTCGGCCGCAGGTGGTAGCTGGGGGGTGTGCCCGCGGCCGGGGGGGGGGGG